>JBKJQK010000050.1:0-4481 GCA_046594095.1 Anaerolineae bacterium
GTTGGGGCTCGCCGCGGCGGCCGCGGCGCATGGGCTTGTCGATCACTCATTTTTCCTGCCCGACCTGGCCAGCGCACTCATGATCACCGCGGGCCTCGTCGCGGGAACGGATCGGTCCTGGCGACACGACGGCGGTGGGCGGGCATAAAATGCGCGTATGCGAAAACTACGACTTTCCATTCCCATGTTTATCGCCGCGTTCGCCCTGGCCCTGTCAGCCTGCGGTGGCGCGGCGGCCCCAGCCGGCCAGCTTGCCGCCGAAGGGGTATGGGTCCGCAAATCCGCTTCCGGACAGAACAGCGCCATTTACCTGACCCTGAAGAACGGCCCGACTGAGGACACCCTCGTCCAGGCTTCAACGGACGTCGCCATGGCCACCGAAATCCATGAGACGGTTGCCGCGGCGAGCGGAATGATGGAAATGCGGCCTCTGACAGCGGGCTTGAAGGTCCCAGCCAACGGCGCGGTTGCGCTCGCTCCGGGCAGCTATCACATCTTGCTGATGAACCTGAAGCAGGATTTGACCATGGGCAGCAATGTGAAACTCAAGCTCACCTTCAAATCCGGGAAGGTCCTCGAGCTGACCGCGCCGGTGCAGGAAGGCCCGGCGACGAAGAAGCCGTAGAACAGGTTCCGATTCCTTCGAAGGTAGGGAGTTCTGCCGCCGGCTGAAGCCTAAATGCCAACGGTTCTGCACCAGTCGGCGGCAAACAGCGCGAGCAAGCGGGTGGTTTCGACGACCGTGTCGAGTTCGACATATTCGTCAGCGCCGTGCAAGTTGGCCCCCTTCGGCCCCCATGCCACGGCCGGCACGCCGTAGCGCCCGCCAAAACGCGTGTCAAGACCGGACGTGATGCCCGTCGTAAACGGAGGCGGATCGGTGAAGCCCGGCGCGCGGGAGTCGCCGATCACCCGCAGAAAACTGCGCACAAAGGGGTGGCCCTCATCCTGGACCCAGGGCTCGGTGTGCCAGCCAAAGTAAGTCACTACCGGCGGGTGTTCGGCCAGCCACGAACTGCGCGAGGCCACCTCGCCCACCCGGCGCTCGATCTCCGCACGGGTGCCGGCCTCGGTCTCGCCGGGCACAAACGACATCCGCGCCTCAATCTCACAGCGGCCCGGCACCGTGCTCGGCCAATCCCCGGCCCGAACCACGCCCACGTTCAGGTGGCACGAGCGCCGCGCGCCGGGATCGCCGCGCTCCAGCAGCTCCACATGCAGGGTGGCCGCCCGCTCGCGATCCCAGGCGCCCAGCATGGCGATAATCGGGGCTGCCTCGACCGCGGCGTTGACACCGCGGTGGGCGCGGCCGGCATGCGCGCTGCGGCCCTCGACGGTCACCCGAAAATACAGGATGCCCGGGTGGGCGATTGAAACATCGACCCAGTGCGGCTCGGTGGCGATCAAACCATCGGCGCGATATCCGCGATCGAAACAAGCCAGCGTCCCGCCCCCGCCGCCGGCCTCCTCCTCGATGACGCTCTCGAGGATGAGGTCGCCGGCCAGGGAAACACCGCACTCGCGCAGCGCCCGCGCGGCGAAAAGGTTCGCAATGACGCCGGACTTCATATCCAGCGCCCCGCGCCCATACATCCGCGCGCCGCCATACGGGCGAGACGGTGCGCCCGACGCGCGCTCGATCGTCGCGCCAAAGGGCGGGCGCGTCCACGCGTCCACCGGTTCGGCCGAGACGACATCAACGTGGCCGTTCAGAATGAGCGAACGCCCGCCGCCCGCGCCGCGGCGGATGCCGACGACGTTTTTGCGCCCGGCAAACGGAAACCCGGAGTCGACAAAAGACGGATTCGCCAGCAGCGCCGCGCGGTCAGGCTCAAAGACATCAATCTCCAGCCCCTGCCGGCCAAACTGGTCGGCCATCCAGGCCTGGGCGCCGGCCTCCTGCCCGACCACGCTCGGGATGCGGACCAGCTCCGCCAGCGCGCCGACCATCTCGTCGGCACGAGTGTATACCCAGTCGGTTATGCGATGCTTTTCATCCGCCATCTCGTCGAGCCTCATTTGGAATCAAGCAGGAGAAAGGGAGAAGGGAGAACGAACAAGCGCCTCTCCCATGGCGTGATGAGGCGCTGCCACTCCTTCTCCCGTTCTCCTCTGCTTCTGCGGAACCTACACTCAATGCCATTTCAGGCACCGGAGGTCGCGGGCCGCAACTGGGCCTATCGCACGTAGCGCAGCGAGTATGTGTCGAAACGGAAGCGCCGGTTCGCTTCATCGCGCAGGTCGAGGACGTTGCCGCGGGCGCTGAGGATCCGCAATGTGCCCCGGGCCCCGGGGGCAGGATACAACTTGAACAGCTCGCCTCCCGCGAACGGTTGCCAGACCAATGCCGCGTCGTCCCGCCGGAACACGGCCAGGGCAGCGATCCTGGCGCCCTTCTCGTCGCGGCGCGTGCCGGCGTAGACGATTGTGCGGATGTTCCCCACCCGGCGCTGCCAGGCATTGTTGCCAATAAACTGACTCGCGGGCAATGGCGGGGTGGCCTCGGCCAGCAAATAGCCCCAGCCGAGCGCGCGCCCCGACGGGCGGGTGAACACCTTGTTCGGCACGCTGCTCGTTCGGAAGGCGGTGTCCCAGGCCTCCCACGAAATATCGGTCGGCGGGCCAACCGGCTGGGCGACCAGGACGTTCGAAGCCAGCGCGTTGACCATCTGGTCCCAGCCTTCGTAAGGCGTGTTGTCGATGTTGATCGCCTCGCACTCCGCTTCATTGCCGCGCTCATGGCAAGCCTGCCACTGGGTCATCACGCCGACGAAGCGCATGTTTTTGGCCGCCCAGGTCTTGACCGATAGCGCGACGGTTTTCCATTGGCGCGCGTTTGTGCCGCTGTTCAGATAGATCTCCGGGAGAGCCGTGGCAATCGGATTGCCACCGGAGACATACCAGACATCATTGATCGTCCAGCCGCCCCCAATGACCGTGTTCAATACCGGGGCTCCCGACGTTGGACAGCCATCGCAGGAACCAAAGTTGATCAACGGACGGGTCGTCATCGAAGCGTAACCATCCACCCAGGCCCGAGTCGGGATCGGGCCGTAGAATCCGGGCTCAGCGTCGATCGCGCCCACGACGTTGACCGTTTGCGAATACGGCGCGGCGGCGACTGACGCGGCCACCCGGCTCACCATCGCCCCCCAGTCTTTTCCGTGCTCGAAATTTGTCGCGCCCCGGTAGTTGTTGACCCCCAACGCGACCGTGATCGGCACGGCTGGAACGGAGCAGTTGGCATATCCGGTGATGAAGTTGCGCGCAGCAATTTCAACCTGGGCGATGGTGGCGAGCTCGGCCGCAAAGTAGTAGACCCCGTTTGTCGTCCCGCCGCCAGGCAGCGCGACCGGATAGGGCTGACCAAACGCAAGCACGATCACACCCGTCGTCGCTGCCTGGCCGGCCGCGCATCCCCACGAATTCAGTCGCGACGGAATGAGCGAGTCGACGTAGCGTGACGTGGTAGGGGCCAGGATCGCGCGGCCGCCGGTCTGGATTGGAATGAAGATCGTCTTGCTTGGCGCCGCAGTGGGCGCCAGGGCGGCCGAGTCCGTCGGGGCTCGCTCATCGCTAAGGTGAGCCAGCGCGGTACCTGGAGGAGCCGCATGAGCGGCGCTGCCATTCGCAACCAGAAGGGTCGCCGTCAGCGCAAGAAAGGCGGGAATGAGCCAAAGTTCTCGTTTCATCACACAAACATCCTGAAGATGTGGTTGCTCAGGAAACGCCCCTTTTCGGTAAGACGAGCGCCCTCGGCATCCACCACCAACAGCCCCTTCGCCGTGCCGTCGGCCAGGGCTTCACCAAAGTACGACTCCATTGGCGCGCCGTAACGGGCCTCAAACCGCCCCCGACCCATGCCCTCGCTCAACAGGCGCATCCCCAACATCATGGTTTCGCCGCGCGAGGTCCGGGCATCGATCTCCTCATGCGACTGCTCAACAGCGCCGGCCTGGATGGCCTCAGCCGCCTTACTCGCCCGGGCGATGTAGTCGGCCGGCCGCCGGGCGTTCCACCAGCGTCTGTTGATCGAACTGGAATGCGCGCCGGCGCCTAGGCCATAGTATGGCTCATTTCGCCAGTAGACCAGATTGTGCTGGCAGGCTCGGCCGGGCTTGCTCCAGTTACTAATCTCGTAATGTTCGTAGCCCGCCACGCCCATGCGCGCCTCGGCATGGTCATACATGTCGGCGGCCGCGTCGGGGTCGGGCAGCGGCAGCGTGCCGCGCCGAGTGAGGTCCTGCATCGGAGTGCCCGGCTCAATGGTCAGGGCATACAACGAGATGTGATCGGGCTCGAGTTCCAGGGCCGCCTCGAGGGTGCGCTTCCAGGTCTCGAGACCCTGATTGGGCAGTCCAAAAATCAGATCGAGGTTGAGGTTGTCAAAGCCGGCCTGGCGGGCGGCGGCGATGGCGGTCTTGACCTCGGGCCAACCGTGTTCACGCCCCAGCATCGTCAGCTCGTCGGGGTCGGCGCTC
>JBKJQK010000465.1:0-4209 GCA_046594095.1 Anaerolineae bacterium
CATGCCCGTCGACGTGGTGGACAACCGTGGCGAGTGGCTGGCGCGCGGCATCATCAACCAGCAGGCCCAAATCGCGGTGCGGCTCATGACCTGGGATGAGGCTGAGCCCATCGACGACGCGTTGTGGGCGCGCCGCATCCGGGCATCAATTGCGCGCCGCGACGCGGATCCGACGCTGACGGCGACCGACGCCCGCCGGCTGATCTTCGGCGAGAGCGACGGGTTGCCCGGCCTGATCGCCGACGACTATGCCAACCACCTTGTCCTGCAAATGTCGACGCTTGCGGCCGGCAATGCCCGCGAGGCGATCCTGAACGCGCTCGAGGCGGCCCTTCAGCCCGTCTGCATCGTGGAGCGCGAGGACGAAGAGCGGATGCGCCACGAGCGCCCGGGCTCCAAAGTCCCCGCGAGCGCGTTCGCGGCCGCGCGCGGGACGGCGCCCGATGCGCCGGTCGAAGTGCATGAAGGCGGTCTGCGCTTTGAGGTCGACTTGCGCAGTGGCCAGAAGACCGGCTTCTATCTCGACCAGCGTGATAACCGGGCCCGGGTGGCCCGCTACTGCGCCGGCGGGCATGTCCTCAACGCGTTTGCTTTTACGGGCGCGTTTGCCGTCCACGCGCTGGCGGCCGGCGCCGCGCATGTGACCAACCTGGATTCGTCGGCTGACGCGCTGAAATTGGCCGGGCGCAACGCGAGCGACAACGGGATGGCGAACCGCGCCACTCAGATTCAGGCTGATGCCTTTGATCAACTGCGGGCCTGGCGGGCGGATGGCACCCGCTTCGACGTGGTGATCCTGGATCCGCCCAAGTTCGCCCACAACCTGGGGCAGGTCGACAAGGCGGCCCGCGCCTACAAGGACCTCAACCGGGTTGGCTTTTCTCTGGTCAAGCCGGGCGGAATCCTCGTGACCTTCTCATGCTCGGGGGTCATCGACGCCGGGCTATTCCAGAAGATTCTTTTCAGCGCTTCGGTCGAGGCCGGCCGGGACGCCCAGATCGTCGAGCGGCTGACCCAGGCCAGCGACCATCCGGTGTTGCTGACCTTTCCCGAGTCGGAGTATCTCAAGGGCCTGATCTGCCGGGTGGCGTAGGCTCGGGCGCGCGCGCACGAGCGCCACCGACGCGACGTCACGTTAGCCCCGGGCATCGCCCGGGGGCGGGTGGCGACGCGTGTATGGCGGGATTCGCGTGTCGCGCCACGCCCGGGTGATGCGTGTCACGAATACCCCGGGCGGTGCCCGGGGCTCGCGCGGACCGCCCCTTCGGGGCTTTTTCGTGACCCGCACCGTCGCACGAGCGCTAACGGCGCGACGTCACGATATCCCCGGGCATCGCCCGGGGATGGGTGGCGTCGCGTGTGTGGCGGGATTCACGTGTCGCGCCACGCCCGGGTGATGCGTGTCACGAATACCCCGGGCGGTGCCCGGAGCTCGCGCGGATCGCCCCTTCGGGGCTTTTTCGTGACCCGCACCGTCGGACGAGCGCTAACGGCGCGACGTCACGATATCACCCGGGCATCGCCCGGGTGATGGCGGACTACCTCGTGGTTGCCGGAATGATGGCGGAGACGACGCGCGGGTGTATCGTTCCGCCTTGCGCCATGCAGAAATCATCGTCCATCGTCCGTTCGTTCCGGTTTGCGTGGGAGGGCATCGTCCACGCTTTTCGGACGCAGCGCAATTTTCGATTCCACGCGTTGATCTCGCTGGCGGTAACGGCCGCTGGGCTCTTCTTTGGCCTTAGTCCGGCTGAATGGGCGATCCTTGCCCTGACGATGGCGGTGGTCCTGCAGGCCGAGCTTGTCAACACGGCTCTCGAGGCAATCGTCGACCATGTGGCCCCCGAGTTTCATGCGTTAGCCAAGATCGCCAAGGACTGCGCGGCGGGCGGCGTATTTGTCGTCGCCATCGGGGCGGTGGCAGTCGGACTGTTCCTGTTCGGCCCGCGCTTGCTGGCCCTGGCAACGCTCTGCTGACCGAGGACGGCGGATCGCCGTCCTTCCATCAAGTTCTGCGGTCCGCGATCAGCGGTCAACTCGCCGCCAGCGCCTGCAGAAACTCGAGCTGGCCGGTGTGATATGCCTCATGCCGCAGGTAGAAAACCATGAAATCTGCCCGTGACATCGTGAAGGATCCGAGAGTGATCATCTCGGCAGCCCGGGCGCCAACGAGCGCGTTCAACCCTTCCGCGAGGGGCGCCCGGGAGGCATCGATGGCGGCGACGAGCTCGGCCAGCTTGCCGATCCCGGGCGCATCGCCGAGGACCGGCGCCGAGTCGCGCGGGTAACGGGCCGCGACGGCCGGGTCCAGCGTTTGCGGCAGGTCAAGGATGCCCAGGATGCGGTTGCGGTAGCAGGCGATGTGGCCGACGATCCAGTTCATGCAGTTCCAGTTGGCCGGCGGCTGGATGAGGGACTGGGCGTGGGTCAGGCCGTCGGTGAAGCCGTTGATCTGGGCGACGTTGCGCTCGTACATGTCGATGAGGATCTTGTCCATGGTGGGGAGTGTACTGCGGTCTAATAGCGGCCTATGCAGCTTTACTTTATTCGCCACGGACAATCCCAAAACAACCGCCTGTATGACACGACCGGCGGCTACGCCGGTCGCCAGGAAGACGCCGACCTGACCGAGACCGGCCATCAACAGGCCCAGGTCGTCGCCGCCTACCTTCGCGATGGCGACGGCGGCGCTCAGCACGTTTCGATCACCCGCAACGCCGATGCGCCGCGGCCCGCCATTCGGGCCGGGGAGTCCCCTCAGGGCGCCGGCGCCTTTGGCATCACCCACCTCTACACCAGCTTGATGATGCGGGCGGTCGAAACCTCCGAACCGATCGGCGCCGCGCTCGGTCTCGATCCCATTGCCCTTGCCGATGGGCATGAAACCGGCGGGATTTTCGTGGATGATCCGCACACGGGGGCCAAGATCGGCCGGCCGGGAAAGCCGCGAAGCTTCTTTGCCGCCCGTTTCCCGCGAATTGTTCTTCCCGAGTGGCTGGGCGAAGCTGGCTGGTGGCGTTCACAGCCGATGGAGCCCGACGCGGATCGTTATCCCCGCGCGCAACGGGTGCTGCAATACCTTCTCGCCGCCCATGCCACGGATGACCGGGTTGCGTTGGTCAGCCATGGCGACTTCTTCAATTACCTCGTTGCTGCCGCGATGAAAGTTCCGCGCCCGGAGCAGGTCTGGCTGGTGATGAATAACTGCGCGATCTCGCGGCTCGAATTCACCGGGAATCCGTCCGCCCCGTTCGTCGACATCGCCTACGTCAATCGCTCGCACTACCTGCCGGCAAACCTGGTGAGTTAGGGGCGACCGGGGACGGCAACCGCCGACCGCCGCCCGACGTTCGCGGCCGGTGGTCGCGCAGGCGCCACGCCGCCAGCGAGACAAAAACGCCCATGCCCGCGAAGACGCACAGGCCGACCAGCGGTCCGGCCCAAAAGATGGCGTTGGCCGCCGACTCGCCCAGCCACACCAACGCGTAAGCGGTGATCGGCAAGGCGACGTCGGCGCCTGGCTCGGCCTGTGGCGGGCGACGGCGCTCCAGGAGCGCCCACAGGCTGAAGACGATTGCCGCTGTCGCTGCCCAACCGGCAAAGTTGCTCAGGGGCACGCCGAAATAGGGGCCACCGTCGCGCCAGATCCAGTGGCCGTCTGCGACCATACGTGGATCGAGGCTGAGATCCCATGCCGTCATGGCGAGGGCGGCGACGATAACGCGCATGGGCAAGGGCTGGACAATCAAGCCCGCCAACTGCCATGATGGATACAGCATTGCGCACCAGGCGATCGGGATGAGCCACGGCACCAGCCCGAGCGCCTTAGGCCCAAGCGTGTCGGCATAGGTGTATGCGCCAAACGGGAATCCGGTTCCTGCCCCCAGCGCCTCGGCGCCAAGGGTGATCGCGCCACCGATCCCAAACAACGCCAATGCGTTCCCTGGCCCGCGGCGCTCGGCCGCATGGGCAAACATGGCCGCGCACAGGAGAGTCGGGATTGCAAGGGTAAGCGCCCAGACCATCGCCGGGGCTCCCCCGGCTCGGGCCAGGCAATACGCGGGCAGAACCGCCCCATACACCAGATACAACGCCGTGGACGGCGTCCGGCGGGAGAGATTGGAAAGACTGATGAGCTGGAACAGGATGGGCCTGGGTGCGGGCTACACGCAGACGGGCGCGCGCAACACCCGCCATCCGATGCCGGGC
>JBKJQK010000060.1:0-7097 GCA_046594095.1 Anaerolineae bacterium
CCACCACCCAGTCGGTCTGGTTGCAAAACGGACTATCCGCATCGTCGGCGCGCTGGAAGATCGTGGTCATGCATCACCCGGCTTACTCGTCGGGCAGCCATGGCAGCGTGCCGCTGATGCGCTGGCCGTTCGAGGCCTGGGGGGCGACCGCCGTCATCCAGGGCCACGACCATCACTACGAGCGGCTGGCAATCGGCGGGATACCCTACTTCGTGGATGGCCTGGGCGGCAGGAGCATTTATGCCATCCCGGGCAACCTGCCCGGCAGCCAGGTCCGCTACAACGGCGACTATGGGGCGATGAAGGTCGAAGCCAACGATTGCGCGATCGTGTACCGCTTTTATTCCCGGACCGGGCTGCTGATTGACACCTTCGCCCAGACCGCGCCGTGCGGCCGACTGACCACTCGCTTTGCCGTCCTCGGCGATTATGGCGCCGCGGCGAGCGGCAACCCGGAATATGTCAATGGCGAGACGGCGGTCGCGGCGCTGATCTCCGACACGCTCCGGCCCGACTTCATCCTGACCGTCGGCGACAACAATTACGGCACCCGGCCACCGAGAGGCACGACGCCCGACACGCGCGGCTCGGCCGAATACATCGACGCCAACATCGGCCAGTTTTATCACGCCTACCTCGCGCCTTACACTGGCGCATATGGGGCCGCGGCCGAAAACGGCAACCGCTTCTTTCCCGCCCTCGGCAACGCCGACTGGTTCCAGCCCTTTCCGACCAGCACGGTCGCGCCGACCGTCACTCTGGCCGCGCACTTCGGGTATTTTCCATGGCTTGAAGAGCGGCTGTATTACTCGTTCACGGCCCCGTCCGCGCCCGGGGTCGTCGACATCTTCATCGCCAGCGTCGACAGCCGGGATCCGGACCGTCTCCAGCTCGCTGGCGCGCAACGGACGTGGTTTCAGACCGGGTTGGCCAGCTCGAAGGCGGCCTGGCAAATCGGGGTCGTCCACTACCCGCCGTTTGTTTCGGCGAACGTTACGAGAACGGCCTCGTACAGCGGCGCGGTAAACCTGCGCCTCGACTTTGCCGGTTGGGGCGCGGACGCCGTGCTCAGCGGAGACAGCCATCTTTATGAGCGGGTTATGGCCGGGATCACCCGCCCGATCCCATACTTTGTCAATGGCGCGGGCGGGGCGGGGCTGGCCAGCTTCGGCGCGGCTGTCACCCCGGTGCCGGGTTCTTCGGCCCGCTACGACCTCAATTTTGGCGCGCAGCTTGTGGAAGCCAGCCCGTGCCATCTTCAATTCAAGTTCATCGCCGCGAATGGCCAGGTCATCGACACTTGGACTGAGCTGCGCGAGTGTCCGCCGCTGGCCAATCAGGCGGCCTTTTTGCCGCTCCTGTTGCGCTGAAGGGGGTCAACCACGATGTTGTTGCGCGCGCAAAACCTTACCAAGTTCTATGGCGCGGTCGCGGCCCTGTCCGACACGAGCTTTGACCTGCAACCGGGTGAGATCCTGGGGGTTGTCGGCCAGCGCGGCTCGGGGAAGTCGAGCCTCTTCCAGTTGCTGGCCGGCGCCCATCCGCCCACCAGCGGCGGCTTGCGCCTGGACGACAAACCCGTGACCCTCCACTCGCCCGCCCACGCCCACCGCCTGGGGATTGAGGTTGCCCATCAGCAGCCCGGTCTGGCCGGCGACTTGAGCGTCCTGAGCAACATCTTTCTCGGGCGCGAAGCCAGCCGCGTCCGGGGTCTGGGCTTCTGGCCTGACATCGCCGGGATGTTGGCCGGGGCGCGCGAGATCCTGGCCGGCTTTGACATCTCGGCCACTCTGCTGTCCCGTCCGGCCTTTGAGTTGTCGGGCGAGCAGCGCCATCTCGTCGGGCTGGCACGCGCGCTATGTCGGCCGGCCCGGATTCTTGCGCTCGACAACGCCCTCGACGCCCTGAGCTATGAGCGCCAGCGCGCGCTTCTGACCCGAATTCGCGCGCTCGCCGATCAGGGCGTGGCCGTCATCATCGGAAGTGATGATCTCAAACATATTTTCTCGATCACCGGGCGGATCCTGATTCTCCATCCCGGTCGGGCGGCCACGCTTCGCAAAACGTCCGAATGCGCCCCGCGAGAAATTGTCGAACTCATCGTGGGCGCCAATCGCCAGGAGCAGATCACCCCGGTGATCTGGGCGATCGAGAACTACCACCTGGCTCAGCGCCAGGCTGAGGAGCTGCGCCGCGAGCAGGTCGAATTGCAGCAGAGCCTGCAGGCCCAGGACTCGCTCAATCGTGATCTCATCGCCCGGATGCGCAAGCAGCTTGACGCGCTGGACCGGCTCAACCTCGCCCTCCAGGATGCCCAGCAGCGCCTGATGACCGAGCGCGAGGCCGAGCGCAAACGGCTCGCCCGCGAGCTGCATGACCAGGTTATTCAGGACCTGCTGTCTTTCAGCTATCAGCTCGAGGAGATCGAGGACGAGACGGCGGGCGAAGAAGAGCGGGAGGAGCTGTTCAAGATCCGGACCGGGCTTCGCCAGGCGGTGGCAAGTGTGCGCGAGATGTGCAGCGACTTGCGCCCGCCCACCATCGACCGGCACGGCCTTGCGGTCGCGATCCGCTCCCTGACCGAACACTGGTCGGCCCAGAACAATATCGCGGTCGGCCTCGAGATCGACCCGGATCTGGGGCGTTTGCCCGAGGCCATTGAGCTCTCGGTCTACCGGATCGTCCAGGAAGGGCTGAGCAATGTCCGCAAGCATTCGAGGGCGTCGCGGGTCAGGATTGGGTTTGTCCGAACCCCCACCGCCAGCCTGTCACTTCGGATCACGGACAACGGCACGGGAATTCCGGACGAGGTAAATCTGGCCGGTCTCCAGCAGCAACGGAGTTTTGGCCTGGTCGGGATCAGCGAGCGGGTTTCCCTGATGCGAGGCACGATGGCCCTTCAGCAGTCCGCGGGCAGCGGGCTCGACCTGGTCATCGAGATTCCCAGCCCATATCCGTCGCTCGTCGAGATTACGAACTGACCCGGCTTCCCTGGGCGTCCTCGACAATTTGGCGCATCGTGGCCGCGTCCAGATCCTTCTTGTCAAGGAAGGCCACTGCCCCCGCGACGAGGGCCAGCCGGCGGAACTCGCGATCGGGATAGGCGCTCATCATCACCAGGCGGGTGCCGGGGCTGGCGGTCTTGATCCGGCGCGCGCACAATATGCCGTCTTCGTCCGAAAGCACCACGTCCACAAAGGCAAGCCTGGGTTTGATCTGGGTGGCGATCTTCAGAGCCTGGGCGGTGTCCTCGGCGTCGTAGAGGCGCGAGCCGGGGCAGGCCTTTCCGATCATGCGGGCCAACTGGTGGGCATAACGGCGGTTGTCGTCGACCAGCAGGATGGTCAGCGCGCCGTCGCGCAGGTCGCGCCCGTCGCGCAGGTTCAACCCGTCGATGGCGAGCAGTTCTGGATGCTGGTTGGCGTAGGTTGTGGCGGTGTGCCGGCTGGTTACGCCCAGCGCGCGATACAGAGCGGTGAGATGGTTTTCGACAGTCTTGACGCTCAGGTCCATGGCCTGGGCGATGGCCCGGTTGTCGTAGTCGTAGGCGATCAGGCGGAGCAATTCGCGCTGGCGGCGGGTCAATGCGGGCGCCGGCGCAAGCGGCGGCGAAGGCGCTTCGATCGGACGGCGCGCGAGCTGCCCCACCAGCGAGCTGGAAATCCAGCGCTCGCCCTGCATGACACGCTGGACGGCCAGGACCAGATCGGCCAGGGACTGGTCCTTCAAATGGTAGCCATCGGCCCCGGCATTGAGTAATCCGGCCACGTCGACGACATCATCATACGCGCTGACAATCAGAATGCGCATCCCGGGGAAATCGCGCTTCATGGCCGCGATTGAGGCGAGGGCGTCGAAACCCGGCATGGCCATATCGGTGACAAGCAGATCGGGCCGCCAGCGGCCGACCTCGGCGCGCAGCGAATCGCCGTCGGCCACCTCCGCCACGACGGTCATGTCTGTCACTCCGTTCAAGGCATTCCGCAGGCCGGCCCGTACAACGGCGTGGTCATCGGCAAGGATGATGCTGGGCACGCCTGAAATTATAGGTTGCCGGGGGGTGGTTGGGGGTTGTTTTGGGGGTTCAATGGCTTGTCAGCCATACGATATCGCGTTATGGTCTTCTTGTTTGAGATGCGGGGAATTCTCCCCGGCGTCGTATTCCATGTATTTGGCTGTCGGACCGTTCCAGGATGAAGGTGTCATGAAAGCTAGCGCGCATTTGATCGCCGGACGCCCCATGGGTCATGGGTTTGCCGGGCGCGCCGCGTTTTCTCCCCTGGATATTGCCGAGCGCCTCGATGGAACGAAGGAGGTGAACTGACCTGGCGCCCTAAACCGAGATTTCTTCCACTTACTTTTCCAGTGCGCGCGCTGCGCGCTTTCGTTACGAGAGGAACCCACATGAACAAGCAGTTTCGCATTTTCAGCCTGCTCGCAAGCGCCGCCATGGTGCTGTCAGCCTGCACTGCCGCGGCCACGCCGACCGCTGCCCCGGTGAAGCCCGCCGACACCCCCAAGCCTGCCGCGACGGTTGCTCCCGCGCCGACCGTCGCCGTGGTCCCGGCCGGCAAGTTGGCCGTCGGCATCGTGCTGCCGACCAAGGCCGAGCCCCGCTGGGTTCAGGACCAGACCCGCTTCCAGGACGCCTTCAAGGCGGCCGGCGCGGAAGTCGAAATTCTGTTCAGCGAAGGCGATTCCGCCAAGGAAAAGACCAACGTTGAATCTCTGATCACCAAGGGCATCAAGGTTCTGATCCTGACTCCGCAGGACGGCAAGGCCGCCGCTGCCTCCGCCGAAGCCGCCCGCAAGGCCGGCGTCAAGGTCATCGCCTACGACCGCCTGATCCTGAACACGGACGCGGTTGACTACTACGTGACCTTCGACAGCGTCGCTGTCGGCGAGGCGTGGGGCCAGTATCTGGCCGAGAACGCGACCGGCAAGGGCAACAACCTGTATTTGTATGCCGGCGCCGCTTCGGACAACAACGCGTTCCTGTTCTTCGAGGGCGCGTGGAACAAGCTCCAGCCCAAGATCGCGGACGGCACGTTCGTGATCAAGAACTCGAGCGAAGCCGTTGCCCTGCAGGGCAAGGCCAAGCTGGCCCGCGAAGAGCAGGCCAAGATCATCGGCCAGGTCACCACGAACTGGGACTTCAACACGGCCAAGGGCCTGGCGGAAGCCAACCTGACCAAGGCCGGCGCCGCCGACAAGGGCACGGTCTACATCGTGGCCCCGAATGACGGCACGGCTCGCGCCATTGCCGATGCGTTCGCGGCCGACAAGGCCGTGACCAAGTACTTCGTGACCGGCCAGGACGCGGAGAAGGCTTCGGTTCAGTACATCATCGACGGCAAGCAGTCGATGACCGTTCTGAAGGACGTCCGGACCCTCGTGAAGGACGCCATCGCGGCCGCCCTCGCCTACACCAAGGGTGAGACGCCTGACAAGACCAACAGCTACAACAACGGCAAGATCGATGTGCCGGCCAAGCCGTCCGCCATCGTCACCGTGACGAAGGCCAACGTCAAGGCCGCGGTCATCGACTCGGGTTACTACCCGGCGTCTGATTTCAAGAATCTGCCGTAATCAACAACGCTTGGGCAATTGGCCGGCGCATTCGGCCCTCCGAAAAAGGACCGGCCGAGAAGCCTGACATAGAAACGATGGCGCCCGCCGTGGGGTTCCAACCCGGACTCCCCGGCGGGCGCCATCGTCTAAAATGAGCGCATCCCTTTCAGGAGCAGAAGACCCATGACCAGCCCTATCTTGGAGATGAAAAACATCACCAAGCAGTTCCCCGGTGTCAAGGCGCTCAACAACGTCAGCTTCAAAGTCGCCCAGGGTGAGATCCATTGCCTGGTGGGCGAGAATGGCGCCGGAAAATCCACCCTGATGAAAGTGCTGAGCGGGGTCTACCCGCATGGCGACTACACCGGGGATATTCTCTACAACGGTGACGTTCAGAAATTCAAGGGAATTGCGGACAGCGAGAAAGCCGGAATCGCCATCATCTACCAGGAGCTGGCGCTCGTGCCCGAAATGTCGGTCTACGAGAACATCTTTCTCGGGAATGAGATTCGGAATGGGTTCCTCGTCAACTGGAACGAAACGATCAAACGCGCCAGCGCGATGCTGAAAAAGGTTGGGCTGCACGTCAACCCGGCCACAAAAGTCAAAGACCTGAGCGTTGGAAAGCAGCAACTGGTCGAGATCGCCAAGGCGCTCAGCCGCGAGGTGAAGCTGCTGATCCTCGACGAGCCCACCGCCGCGCTGAACGAAGTCGAGAGCGACAACCTGCTGGAGCTTTTGCGCGGCCTGCGCACGCAGGGCGTGACCTGCGTCCTCATCTCGCATAAACTGAAGGAAGTTTTCGCTGTCGCTGACACGGTCACGGTGCTTCGGGATGGCCAGACCATCGTCACCCTCGATGCGAAGAAGGGCGAGGTGTCCGAGGCAATCATGATCAAGCACATGGTCGGGCGCGAGATCGAGAACATTTACCCCCGGCGGGCGCGCATAGAGCCCGGAGAGGTGGTGCTTGAGGTCAGGAGTTGGACCGCCTATGACCCGGCCCTCGGACGGGATGTTCTCAAGGATGTCGTATTCAACATCCGTAAGGGCGAGATCGTCGGTTTTGCCGGGCTGATGGGCTCGGGGCGGACAGAACTCGCCCATAGTATTTTTGGCAACCCGGATGGCTATCGCATCAAAGGCGAGCTGACGATGAAAGGCGCGAAACGCGCCTTTCATCAACCTGAGGACGCGATCAAGGCGGGTGTGGCGTATGTGTCTGAGGATCGCAAAGGCGATGGCCTGATCCTGATTCAGGATGTCAAGCAAAACATCTCGCTTGCGAACCTGAAGGAGCTGGCTGCGCGCGGCGTGGTGAACAACAACGCAGAGATCAAGGTTGCGAACCAGTACAAGGGATCGCTCAACATCAAGACGCCGACGGTCGAGCAGAAGGTCGGCAACCTGAGCGGCGGCAATCAACAGAAGGTGTCGCTCGCGAAATGGCTGTTCGTCAAGCCAGACGTGCTGATCCTGGATGAGCCCACCCGCGGGATTGACGTCGGCGCGAAGTTCGAGATCTA
>JBKJQK010000569.1:0-4426 GCA_046594095.1 Anaerolineae bacterium
GGCACGTGATGTTCGATCACGAGGATGGTCAGGTCAAACTGTCCGCGCAGGCTGCGGATGAAGTCGCTCAGGCCGCGCTTCTCGCTCGGGTTCATCCCGGCAGCCGGCTCGTCCAACAGCAGCAGCTTTGGCCGCAGCGCCAGCGCTCGCGCGATCTCGAGCCGGCGCTGGTCGCCATACGGGAAATTTCGGGCGACTTCCTCCGCGCGATCGGCCAGCCCAACCAGATTGAGCATCTCCATGGCGCGCTCGCGGGTGTTTTCCTCTTCCCTTCTCGACCGGGCCAGCCCGAGCACGCCGCTGATCAGCCCGCTCCGGCAATGAATATGATCGGCGATCATCACGTTCTGGTGGGCGGTCAGATTTCCGAACAACCGGATGTTCTGAAAGGTACGCGCAATGCCCTGGGCGGCGATGCGGTGCGGTGGGAGCTTTGTGATCTCGCGGCCGCGATACCGCAGCGCGCCCGAGGAGGGCGGGGTCAGACCCGTGATCAGGTTGAACAGGGTAGTCTTGCCGGCGCCATTCGGCCCGATCAAGCCGAAGATCTCGCCCTCGCGCACGTCGAAGGAAACCCGGTTGACGGCAACCAATCCGCCAAACGCGCGGGTCATGTCCTTGACTTCGAGGATAGTGCCATTCGTCATCTCAGCTCCGCTCGCGCTTGAATCGATTCGGCGTGATGATGCCCTGCGGGAAACGCAATGTGCCGATGACGATCAGCGCGCCGTAGATGATCAGCCGTCCGTCGCGGATGCCGGCGGCCAACCAGGCCGGCAGGCCGTCGATTCCGGCGACCGCGCGCAGGAATTCGGGCAGGGCCGTGAGCAGCATCGCCCCCACGATCGGACCCGCGAAGCTGCGCGAGCCGCCGACGAGGACGAACGCGAGATAGCTGATGCTCGCGTCAAAGGTGCCCTGGCGCGCGTTCCAGGTGTTCAGGAAATGCGCGCTCACCACGCCGACCGCGCCGGCCAGGACTGCGCCCAGGGTGAAGGCCATTACTTTGTAGATCGTGGGCGAAATCCCCACGGCATCCGCCGCAAGCTCGTCTTCGCGGATTGCCGTGAAGGCGCGCCCGACCCGGACCCGCTCGAGGCGATAGACAAATGCGGCCACCAGCGCAAGCATCGGGACCGACAGCCAGAGATACGCGCTGCCCCCGACTTCAAACGGCTGGGGAATCCCAAAAATGCCAATGGCGCCGCCAGTGATGTCCAGGTTGAGCGAAAGCACGCGCAGGATCTCGACAAACGCGATCGTCGCAAGGGCGAGATAGATCCCCCGCAGGCGCAGGGCCGGAATCCCGATTGCGAGCGCCACCACCGCGCATAGCGCCGTCGCCACGACCATCTCGACGATCACATAGCCAAACGGGTAGGGCTGCCCTGTCGGGGCCGCGAATACCCTGGTCGATAGATAGGCCGCCACATAGCCGCCAATGGCGTAGAAACCCGGGCTGGCGAGGGACAACTGCCCGGCCATGAGCGGTAGATACAGCGAAAGCGCCAGCATCGCCGCCAGCGTCATTGTCACCAGCAATGGCCCATAGGTCGCGAAGAATTCGGCCATCAAACCTTCTGGATCGTGGCTTTCCCGAGCAGGCCCTGGGGCCGCGCGAGCAGGATGAAGAACAGGAACAGGAAGGCGACGGCTTCCTTGAAGTTGACCGCGCTTGCGGGCACAAAGGCCTCGGCCAGCCCGATCACGATGCCGCCGGCCACCGCGCCCGGAATGCTGCCCATCCCGCCCAGCACGATCAGGGCCAATCCCTTGAGGCCGAATGCGATGCCGAAGTATGGCCCGGCGATGCTGACGCTCAGGCCGACCAGGGTGCCCGCGATACCGGCCAGGAAGCCGCTAATAAAGAACGTGATCATGATCAGCCGATCGCTGTTGATCCCGAGCAGGCTGGACGTGGTCGCGTCTTCCGAGATCGCCCGCAGGGCCTTGCCCGTTTTGGTGTAGTTCATGAACAGCGTCAGCCCGGTCACGATGCTCATGGACACAAAGAAGATGATGATCTGGATCGTCCGGACGGGAATCGCGCGATCAGCATTGCCGAAGTTGATCGCCGCCGGGAAGTCGCCCAGGGCATTCGACGGATACGTGTAGATCTCGGCGCCGACCAGATACTGGATCACGTTGACGATCACGACGGCCACGCCGAGCGATGACACCAGCGTGAGCAGTGGATCGGCGTTCTTGGCCCGCAGCGGCTTGAACGCGATCCGCTCGATCAGGACGGCCACGCCGCCGGCCAGCCCCGCGCCCAGGATCATCGCGACGATGAAGGGCAGCGAGACCGGCAGCGCGCCGTTGGCCAGAACGCCATTGAACCCGAACCGGCCGCCGATCAGCACATAGGTGAAATAGGCCCCCACCGTGAAGATCGCGCCATGCGAGAAGTTGATTACCCGCAGGATCGAAAACACCAGCGTGTAGCCCAGCGCGAAGATCGCGTAAACGCTTCCCACGGACAATCCGTTCAGGAGCTGCTGAAGGGTCAGAGATAGATCCATAGCGATGCCCGCCGCAAACACGCAGGGGCACCCGATCGGGTGCCCCTGCAATTCGTTCTTGAGTCGGCTATTTCGGGAAGATGAAGCTGCCGCTCTTGCCGTCGGCGTCCATCTTGATCTGCGCGACGTAGTACTGACCCTGGATGATCTCGCCGTCCTTGTCGAAGGAGATCTCGCCCAGCGGCGTGGCCCACTTCACGCCCGTCAGCATGTACTTGTTCAGCGCTTCGCGCTGCTGTTCGATCGACAGGCCGCTGAGCTTGGTCTTGGCGTCGATCGCCTTCAGGCTCTCGACGATGACCTGCACGCCGGTGAACGCCTGGGCGCTGAACTGAGGCGGTTCCTTCTTCTGCTCAGCCTTGTAGGCGTCGCGGAACTGCTTGTTCATGTCGGTGTCAGCCTCGTAGCTGTAGGCCTGGGCGATGAGGATGCCGTCGCAAGCGGCCTGGCACACCGGGAAGATGTTGGCCGTGTTCAGGCCATTGCCGCCGATGATGCTGCCCTTGAAGCCGAGCTGGCGCAACTGCTTGACCAGGTTGCCGCCATCGGCGGCCAGCCCGGACACGATGACCAGGTCGGGCTTTGCGTTGAGGATGTTCGTGACCTGGGTGGTGAAGTCCGTGTCAGTGGTCTGGAAAGTCTGAACTGTCACCAGCTCGAGTTTGAGCGTGTCAGTGACCGTGGCCTGGAACGTGCCGGTCTCCGACTTGCTGAACGCGTCGTTTTGGGCGAAGGCGACGGCCACCTTCTTGATGGCCGGGTTTTGCTTCAGAGCCAGCCTGACCGCATTCGGCGCAACAACGGAAACGGGCGCGGACACGCGTGAGACATATTCGCCGATTTGCGGAACGCCTGCGGCCGTGTTCGACGGCCCGATGACCGGCACCCTGGCCTTGTCGGCGAAGGGGTCCGCGGCGAAGGCCTGCTGCGACAACGTCGGACCCACGATCGCGACGACCTTGTTCTTGTTGATGCAAGTCTGGAACGCGTTGATCGCGCCCTGTTCGTCGCCGGCGGTGTCCTCGTAGAACACCTTGATCGGCGCGCCGTTGACGCCGCCCTTGTCGTTGAAGAACTTCTCGGCGATTTTGGCGCCAACGACCTGTTCTTGGCCCAGCAGGGCCGTATTGCTGGTCTGAGCCACGGCGACACAGATCGGAATCGGCGTGCCTGACGCGGCGCCGCCGGCGGGCGCTTGCCCGGCCCCTCCGCAGGATGCCATGAGCGCCATGGCGCCGCTCAAGCCAAACAAAGACAGTGTTCGAGTCAAATTGCGAGCGTTCATAACGATTATGTGTCCTCCAACTTCTGTTGATGGGTTAGGATTGAAACCGACCCGATTGATGGCGGATAGTAGCATAGGATCGGACGCCCGGAGCCGTGATTTTTTTGGCTGGTCGTCGACCGGACCGCCCGCGCTTTCGCCTATTCGTGCCAAAATGACCCCTTCCGACTCTTGACACCCAATGCCCACCCAACCCTACCGCGGCACCCACGATGCCCTCCCCGACGATCGCAACGCGAGCGTTTTGATTTACGTCAACGGAGCGCTTGTCCCACGCGCCGAGGCGAAAGTCTCGGTCTTTGACAGCGGCTTCTTGCTGGGCGATGGCGTTTGGGAGGGGCTCCGCCTCGTCAACGGCCATTTCGTCTTTCTTGACGAGCACCTCGATCGGCTATTCCAGGGCGCCAATGCCATCGGGCTGGATATCGGCCTGACCCGCGCGGAGATTGCGGCCGCGCTCATCGCGACCACCCGGGCCAACGACATGCATGACGGCGTTCACGTCCGGCTCATGGTCACCCGCGGGGTCAAGAAGACGCCCTCCCAGGATCCGCGCTTTACGGTCGGCCCGCCCACCATTGTCATCATCGCCGAGCACAAACGGGCCAACCCGGCCGCC
>JBKJQK010000300.1:0-10918 GCA_046594095.1 Anaerolineae bacterium
GCGACAGAGATTCCCCGGAGTCCAGGGCCGAGCGGAGCGGCGCGGGGCGCGCCGGCACGGACGGGCCATATGCGAAACGCATTGCGCTCTCTGTTTGGCCCGTCCGTGCCGGCGCGCCCCGCGCCGCTCCGCTCGGCCCTGGACTCCGGGGAATCTCTGTCGCCGCGGGTCGTCGTCCTGATCCACAACCCTGTGATCGAGAAGGAGGGCGGGCGCAAGCTGAGCGAGGTGCTGGGCTGGAACGACCCCGACGCGCTCGCCGCCGGCTACATCGACGATGTCGCCGAAGTGAGTCACGGCCGGGTGCGCTATCGGATCGTCGAGCGGATCGAGGTGGATGGCTTTCCGCGCAAGGCCGATGGCTTCCGCTACACCGACGATAGCTTCTTGCGCGCCTGGCGCGCGCGGAGTGGCCTTCATCAGCCGGATGGCGCCGATTACGCTGAGCTGTTACGCGAGGCCGACTTCGTGCGCAAG
This sequence comes from Anaerolineae bacterium, assembly GCA_046594095.1. Taxonomy (GTDB): domain Bacteria; phylum Chloroflexota; class Anaerolineae; order J036; family Brachytrichaceae; genus Brachythrix. Next base: position 478 of record JBKJQK010000300.1, read on the forward strand.
GTTGAACAGGACATTGCCGACGAGCTTTGGCTGTTCGCCTTCCCTTACGGCGGTTACTATGAAAGCTGCATGGGCGGCCGGGGCGCGGTGTGGTGCAACGGTCCTGTTTTGCCGAACACCGCCCATATCCCGCGCCGCTTTGCCGTGATGGGCTTCAACTACGAACGCGGGGTGGGCGAGATGCTCGAGGACCTCGGCCATCGCGCCGAAAGCATCATGGAGCGCGTTTTTCGGGGCGCCGCGCCTGCCGAGCACCTCTGGCACCAGTTCATCCAGTATGACAAGACCCATCCGGGCCGGTCGGCCTGCGGGAACGTCCACTTTGCCCCGAACAGCGATTCAGACTACGACTGGGGCAATCGGCGGCGGGTGATAAGCACGGCCGATGACTGGCTGAGCTACCCAACGCTCACGGGCGCGGCACGTCCCATGACCTGCGCCGATTGGGGCAATGGCGACATCCGCGAGCACCATCGCTGGTGGATGCGCCGATTTGCCCGCGCTGATGGCGAAAACGCCAAAGGTTACGCCCACAACTGGTGGCGCTACATTGCTGGCCTGGACATCGCGTAAACTAGAATCCAACAGAGTCGCGCGCCGGCGCGGCCCAAGAAGGAGAACAAGTCCATGGCCCAAACCTCATCTGTGAGCCACGAAAAGGTAGCCCGCGAATCGGTCTTGCTGAATGTCGGTGGCGCGGTCGCGTTTGCGGCTGTTGTCGCCGTCCTCGCCGGCCTGCTGCGTCCGCAGCTCGAGGGCATCCCCCTCGTTGTCGCAGGCGTCATCCTCGCCCTTGTCCCAGCCGGTTTTTTTCTGCTGGCCTTCATCCGCGCCGACCGGATCGAGCCCGAGCCGCGCGGGATGATCATCGGCGTCTTTCTGCTCGGCGCGCTTCTGGCGTATGGCTTTGGCCAGCCCGCCATCCGGAATGTGTTCAAGGTCCAGGAGTGGTCCGGTGGCAGCCTGTGGCTTGGCCTGGCCGGCGCGATCCTGATCGCTGGTGTCATCCAGCAATTCCTGATCTACGCCGCGGTCCGTTACTCGGTCTACCACTCCTCAGAGTTCGATGAGCGGGTGGACGGCATCATCTACGGCGCCGCGGCCGGTCTCGGCTACGCCACCGCCTTTAATATCCTGTATGTCACCGGCAATACCGGGGTCGATCTCGGCATCGGCGCGCTGCGGGTCGTCACGGAGGCCCTGGCCTTTGCCAGCGTAGGCGGTGTGACAGGCTATTTCATCGCCCGGGCCAAGTTCGATAAGATGGGACCGACCTGGCTGCCGATCGGGTTGCTCTTCGCGGCCGTGCTCAACGGCGTCATCGACGTGTTGCTCGGCGCCGCCCCTGGCCTGGGCGGAGGCTTCTCATTTAACCCTTGGTTTGGCCTGATCGCGGCGGTCATCATCGCCGCGGTCATCTTCTACCTGCTCTTCCAGCTGATCGAGCGCTTGCACCGGGTGACCGAGATGGGTGTGGCCGCCCCCGAGACTTCGGCTCTGGACAAGGTTTTGATTGGGCGCGGAACGAAGGATGAGCCGGAGTGGATCGTTTGGGTTGTTACCGTTGCGCTGCTGGCGGCCGGCGCGCTCATCGGCGGCAGCGTCCTCAGCCAGACCCGGACCGCCACGACCGCCGGAATGAGCCTGACTTATCCTGCCCGCTGGTCGCGCACAACCGAAGCCGGGACAGTCTTCGCCGCCTTCGATCGCAAGGGAGGCGGTTTTGACGGCCCGCGTGCGAGCATGCGCCAGGTGGCCAAAGCGGCGGTGCTCCCGTCCGAAACCGCAACGATTCTGGATGCGGCCACAAACTGGACCCTCGCCCGCGCCACGGAATTGCCCGGCTATCGGGTTCTGAATATGGCGGCTGTCAAGTTTGCCGGGCGGGATGCCGCCGAGGTTGACTATGCGTATCTGTTGGACACGCCCGGCGGTCCAGCCAGCGGGGCCGTCCCATCCCTCATGCGGGCGACCGACACCCTCGCCCCCTGTGGCGATAAGATTTGCGTGCTGAGCTTCGCGGTTCCGGTCGCCGAGTACGCCGATCAGGCCGCGGCTGGCCGTGAGCTGCTTCTGGGTTGGACAATTCCGTAACGCAGTCGGAGGAAAACTGATGAAATCAAACACGCGTAACACCGTCGCCGCCGCCGGACTCGCTCTGGCCCTTGCCCTGTCTGCCGCCGCCGCGCCCCTTCGGGCTGCGAGCGATGACCCGGCTCAGGAGGCGATTGACACCGCCATGTTGAGCACGGTCAAAATCTGGATCCTCAACCCCAGCAACAAGGTTCTGGGCGGCTGCTCGGGCACCGTCGTTGACCCGCGCGGCTATATCCTGACCAACTTTCACTGTGTGGGGACGCCCGAAGGCAACTATTCAAACACATCGGGCAAACCGGGCAGCCTGTATCACCCCGAGGGCCTGGTTCTGGTTGGCCTTACCCTGAATGCCCGCAAGGCCCCCAAGCCCACCTTTGTGGCCAAAGCCATCACTGGCAGCCCGAAACTCGACATCGCTGTGCTCAAGATCATTGGGCCGGCTGAGAAGGGCGCCAAGCTGCCCAATCCGCTCCCGCTCGTCGTCATTCAGCGCTCCGATTCCGAGAGCGTCAATCTGGGGAACTACATCGGCGTGCTGGGTTATCCTGGCATCGGCGGTGACCTGGTCAACTACTCAAGCGGCAAGGTCTCGGGCTTTGAGGATTTTGACGACGACGGGGAGCTGGATGCCTTCAAGACGGATGCCACGGTCGCGGGCGGCAACTCGGGCGGTCTGGCAATCAATAAGGATGGCCAGCAGATCGGCATCCCCAGCTACGGTCAGACCAAGGACGGCAACGCAATCGGCCGGGTCCGGATGATCAACCTGGCCGAGCCGTATATTCAGAAGGCGCTTCAGCTTGGCGGCGTCGACGACACCAAACCGCGTCAGGGCAATATCCAGGCGCCGGCCGCGCCGGCCGGCACGGTTGGGTTCACCCGCATTCGGTTTGGCACCGACTACGCCGATGGCAAGCTCGCCAACGAGGGTGGCACCCTCCCCTCCGGCACCCGTAAGATCACGGCGGCGGTGCAAGTCACCGGGCTCGCTTCAGGGGATGAGTATGGCAATGTATGGTCCGCCGACGGCAAACCGACGGCGGGCAAGCAGACCGGCAAGGAATGGGACGGGGACGGCGACGGCGAGTACACCTTCTCCTTGAATAACGGTAACCAGGCCATGCCGGACGGCAAATACCGCCTCGAGTTCTTTGTGGGTGGCAAACTCAACATCGCCGCCGATGTGGTCGTGGGCAAGGTGAACGCCAAGGAGAAAGCGGCTCCGCCTAAGCAGCAGGCCAGCCTGGTCAGTTTGCAGGGGACCGTGATAGACGCCGACACTCGGCGCGAAATTGCGAACGCCTACATCGTGATTCTGAAGCCGGGCGTAAAGTTTGATGCCATTGACGCCGCGAATGGCGAAGATCTCGACGCGTTGATCGCCGCGCTGGGCGTGACAGATGACACGGGCGCATTCGTGACCGCGCCGGGCCTTGCCCGCAGCCAGACCTACAGCGTCATCGTGTCGGCCGACGGTTACGCCGAGCGTCGCTTCGTGAACGCGATCACCCTCAAGGCGACCGGCTCGAACGTCATCAAGCTCGATCCGGTCGAGCTTGCGTCTGAATAGGGCGACGGTTGCCCGCGCGGCTGCCTCACCACGGCCCGCGCCCGTCCGCCTTGCCGCGCCGCCGCGACCATGAGCGCAACCTGACTCAAACGTAGTCGGATGACATGATTTCGAGAATCAAGCGCGATGCTGTTGCGTTCATCGCGCTTATAGGCCGCTTGGTGTGCTGCCACTGAAGCAGAGGCCCTTGCAGTTGAAGAAGGTGGGTGGTGGGACTGATTTGTCTTGTGTCTTTGCAAAGTCCAATACCCGATCCCTGACCCGCCTGTCAATTTCCTTGAGCGGCTTGCGTGAAATGACTCGATTGATGCTGCTGCCAATCGATTCTGGACAAGGGGGCGTGTTTTGGTCATCCTTGGGTTTGTCTTTTGGGGGTGGGGTGGGGAGGAAACTTCGATCCGGGAGATTCGTGGGGAACAGGTTCGGCGACGCCAACCCTGACGGATCATTTCGATTCGCCGGATCATTAAGCACGTAGCCATACAGATTTGTGTCGCCACCATCAAACAAGATCGGATCTTTTGCGGTCCAACGCCCGCTTTCGGCGTCATAATCACGCGCCCCAAAACGCGTCAATTGGGTATCGCGGTCATATAGCCCTCCGGCAAACCCGAAGGGCTGAAAACCCGGGTTCGTATCGCTCAATACGCGTCCGAACTCATCGTAGGCAATACTCTGGATTGCCTGCCCCGTTGATGTGTTCACCGCCAGGATTGGGCTGCCCAGGTCGTTGGTGAGGATGCGATAGGTGGAACCGCCCTTGATCATGTAGGAGGGAATGTTCCCGTCGCCGGCGTATATGAAACGGCTGACGATATTGTTGCCGCCGTCCAGTTCTGCGACGAGCCGCAGATTGTCTTCATAGAGAAAACCCTGAACGAGCGCGCCGTTGACTCGCTTGCCAATTCGACGGTTCTGTCCATCAACCACATAGGTGAGCTGAGGGCCGATGGAAATGGGTTGCGTGACCGTGATGAGGTTGCCCGCCTCGTCGTATTCGTAAGTTTTCGTTCCCGCGCTATTTGTCTTCGTCCGCAACTCGCCGCTCGGCGCGTACGTGAACGCTGCATCGCCGTACTGGAGCAGCCTGTCCTGGGCATCATAGGTCCCGCTGGTGACCCCGTCGGGGCGTGTAACACTCAGGCGATTGCCGTTGCTGTCATAGCTGTAGCTGGCGGTGGGCGCCCCATTTGTCGAGACCGTCGCGAGTCGCCCGGCCAGATCGTAGGTGTAACTCACTACGGTGGACACCATGCCAATCGTCTCGGTCATTTGTCGAATGCGCCCCAGCTTATCCCGGTCATACAGCGCGGCGAACAGGGGCGTGGCGCTAAATGCCGCGGTGTAGCTGATTAATTCTCCGAATCCGTTTGGTCCGCGCGTGTCCGTGATCCCGCCGAGCGAAGTGCCCAGGATCAGATTGTTTTGCGGGTTGCGAGTCAAGGTGAGGTCGCCTGCCCGGGTCAGCAGGTTGTCCCTGTCGTACTGGAAGCCAATTGCTTGCCCATTTACGGTAATCGAGATCACCCGGAAACTGTTATCGTAGGCGCGGTTCACGGCTCCCGTGACGGGCCCTGACCAGGTCTCGCCCGTCGGCAACGCCCCGTCGTAGGTAAAGGCGAGCCCTGCTCCGCCCGGGGCGTTTATGGTCGCGGTATTTCCGGTCGTCGGATCAAACGTGGTGCCGATGACGCCGCGCGCCAGGGTCATGCTGACTTGCCGGCCCGCGCCGTCATAGCCGATCATCACCGCCTGTCCGTCCGGGCGGGTAATGCGAACAAGTTGACGATCGGCGTTGTATGCGTAGAGTGTCGGCGTAATGGCGGCGCTCGCTGCCGGCGGAGTATACGCAGATGTCAAATCCACGGCGGTGTACGCGAATGTGTGCGCGGGGCGTCCGGGCGGCGCCAGGCTCGTCAGGTTGCCGCTGGCATCGTAGGCATACCTGACTGCGCGACCATCTGGCAGGGTCTCGGTCGTGACGCGGCCAGCCGGATCGCGGGCCAGGTATGTGACGCGGCCAAGCGGATCGGTGATTGCCGCGAGATAACCGTTGCTGTCGTACGAGCGCGCTATGACGCGAGCCTCGGATCCTGCGCCCTGGGACACTGAGCCTAGCCGGCCATGGCTGTCGTAAGTGTACAAAGTTGGCAGCAGGCCACCCACTTGCTCCTTTGTGGGCCGGCCCTGCGAGTCAATCGTGGCGACGGTCACGCGCTTCTCCGGTGTAGTCTCGGTGAAGGTTCGGTTGGCGGCGTTGAATGTGGTCGTGAAGGCGCGACCATTGAGGACGGAGATCTCGGTCAGACTGACAAGGCTGAGGGGATTGGCGGTATCGGTCAGATTCGTCGTGCGCGTTACGGCGATCGCGGCACGCAGTCCGGCGGGCGTTGTGATCGCCGCGGCAATGGCCAGAGGCGCCCGCATGCCCCAGCTCGGATCGGGGCCAAGAACGGCAGCGTTGACAACGCCCTCCGGAGTTCTGCTGGTCTCGGCGCCATCGGCACGGCGCGTTGATTCAAATAACGTGCCATTCGCAAGCGTGTTGAGACGTTTTTGATCTCCGTTGTTCAGATTTGCGACTTGATAGGCGGTTGTGTAGCTCGTGGCCGTCCCGAACGTGATGGTGTATGCCAGGCTTTCATCGACTCGGGACAGGCTCTTGAAGCCACCGGCCGGGTCATCGTCGCGGGTGAGGCGGCCGCGCGAATCGTAGGTGAAGTTGGAGGTATGGCCACGGGCGTTCGTCAAACTGGTCAGCAGCCCGCCCGGCGTCGACGCCAGTTGGATGGTCTCGCTGGCCGGGTTGGTAATGCCGCTGAGATAGCCGTTGACATCAAGTGCCAATGTTGTGGCCTGCCCATATGGCCCGACGATTGCGGTGGGCTTCCCCGAAATATCACGCGTGATCGCGGTGACATTACCGTCGCCATCCGTCACGCTGGTCAAGCGGAACGTTCCGTCATAACTGAATTGGAAGATGAGCGCGCCCGTCAGCGCATTGAGCGTCTGCAGGTGACGGCCCGATCCGCTAAAAACAAAGACCAGGCTGGCATCCCTGCTCGGGATGATGATGGCGCCTGCCGATCCGCCCGGCAGGATGGTCATCACCCGGCGCACCCGCCCATTGAGATAGTCGGCGACATACAGGCTGCCATCCCGTCCGAGGGCCAGATCGGTGGGCTCGCTGAACTGGGCGCGGATCGCCAGGCCGCCATCGCCGGAAGCGCTAAAGCCGGACGTGCCATTCCCGGCGATGGTGTTGATGATCCCATCGGACCCAACCTGGCGAACGCGGTAGTTACTCGCGTCTGCGATGTAGAGGGTGCCATCCGGTCCAACTGCAATACCTTCAGGCGAAGAAAGGTGAGCCAAAGTGGCCGGGCCGCCATCCCCGCTGAAGCCGCCGGTGCCGGCGCCCGCAACCGTGCTGATGATGCCATCGGTCCCGACCCGGCGCACACGATAGTGGCCTCGATCCGCGATGTACAGGCTGCCGTCGGGAGCAACCGCAACATGCCAGGGCTGGGCGAGGCACGCCCGAGTCGCGGGTCCGCCATCACCGTGGCTTCCGCCACACACGCCACCGCCCGCCACCGTGCTGATGATGCCGTCCGGGCCGACCCGTCGAACGCGCGAATTGTCCCGGTCGGCGATATACAGGCTCCCATCCGGCCCAAGCTCAACGCCGTACGGCCCGTTTAACTGGGCGAGCGTCGCCGGGCCGCCATCGCCACTGAAACCGTACGGGCCTGTCCCCGCTACGGTGGTGATGATGCCGTTTGGGTCGACCCGCCGGATGCGGTTGTTTCCCAGGTCCGCAACGAAAAAGCTGCCGTCCGGGGCCACCGCGACGTCGTACGGATTGTTGAGTGTGGCCGATATCGCGAGGCCGCCATCGCCGCTGAAGCCTAAGACGCCACTGCCCGCTACGGTCGTAATCATGCCGGCCGCGTCAACCCGTCGAACACCATAATGGTAAGTCTCCGCGATATAGACGCTGCCATCCGGCCCAACGGCGACGCTGTTGGGAACCGCCAACTCGGCCTGGGTGGCTGGGCCGCCATCGCCGATGCCGGATCCGGGTACGTTCCCGCCGCCGGCGAACGTGTTGATGATGGCAGCGCCAAGGGATTCCGTGCTGCGGCGTGTCCCGTCCCCCATATAGAGTGTCTTGCTCTTGGGGTCATAGACATGATGCGCATTCAGGCTCCAACCGCCCAATCCCTGACTGCGAGCGTCCAACGTGCCGAGCATGCCGCTCCAATCCTGCCAGAGCGTTACTTCCTGGCGGGCTGGATTTGCGCTGAAGGGCACCCCGGAAAGTGCCGCGAAGCCCTGAGCCAGTTGGGCTGGTTGCTGATAGGTTGCGGTGTAGACGTAACCTATTCGCGTGGTGATGCGCTGTTGGCCCTGCAGGGTTTGGCCATATGCATCCTTGCCATTCCAGGTGAATTGGGTGTTCTGATTCGGCGCGGCCGAGAACTGCCGCGTGTCGCGCTGACCGGCAATGGCCACTTCCAACGTAATGCGCGCAAGCCCGGTCGGCACCGAGGTGCCGCTGAGGGGGATGTCAAGCGTATAGGCCGCCACGCGCCCCGGCGCGCGATCGCTGCGATAGTTCAAACTGAAGGGCGCGTTGCGGAGCGCCACCTGTTCGCCCAGTACCTGGTTCTGGGTTTCGATGATCGAACCGCCTTTGCATTGCGGGCAATCGAGCGGCGGGTTTGGGAGTGGTTTCTTGTCCGCAGGCTTCGCGTCCGGAGGCGGGCCATACGGCCAGTTGCAGTCCCAGGGTGTGAAATGGCTGATCGGCACACGCCACAGGCTCTGGCCGGCCTGATAAAGGCCGCCAAGTTGCTGGCGTTCGTCCAGCGTAATCGACAGGATCATCGACGGCGTGATCACGACACCGTTGTCGGCGATGCCATTGCCATCCGTGTCAAGATTCGCCGTGCCACTGATGATGCTGAGTATCTTGATTACGCGGCCGTTTTCGGATGGAATCCAAAGCGCCTTTGTCTTGTCGTAGTAACCCACGGGCACGGCCGTTCCGACCGGGAAGTTGAGGAAATTCTCGACGTAATGAAAGAGCGCCTGACTGAAGCGAACGTCGCCGGCGCCAGCCGCAAGCGCTTCATCGACGCCGTATTCCAGCGCGTAGGTATATCCGCTGCTGGGCGGGAGCGGGGCGGGCATCGCCAGAGGGCCGGCCCGGCCCACGGTGTATTCCGTCGCGCGAATATGAAGACTCGTGAGCGTCTGCGTCGTGCCGTTTGAAAGGACCAATTCGGCTTGCGTGGATTGCGGAATCAAGAGAGTTGCGCGGCGAAAACCATCGGCGTCGGTAATGGCGCTTCCGCGCGCGACTTGCATGGCTGGCGTGCTCAGATCGATGGCCGTGACGGCCGCATCGATGGCCAGCATGACGATGTCGGGCAGCCAGATGTAGTCCTGCGCCGGCGTAAGCGCTTGTCGTTGGGATGGGAGATAGCCGGTCTTGGTGTAGACGAGGGTCATTAAATCGCCACCGTTGACTTCCAGGTCGAAGACGCCGTCCGCGCCGGTGAAGGTGCTGCCGTATTCGGCATGGTTCAGTACCGTGATCCGCGCGCCGGGGATCGCGTTTCCGTTTTGCTCGCACACCTGCCCGCGGATGACCGCTGCCCGTTGAGGATCGATGACGCCTTCCCGCATTCCGTTCTGAGGCGTTCGGATGCTGATGGCGACCGCCGGCCCGGTTGCGGCAGCGTCAAGGTGCGTTGACGGGTTTAACTGCGGAGCCCGCTCCCCTGTCGAATAGGAGCTCCCCGCCGATCGCGTGATCAGGGGCAAGAAGACCCGAAAAATGAGGGCTGCGCAACCCGTTGCGGTCGCAGTCGATCTCAGCCCGACAGGCGTCGAGTCAAGCGGGTCACTCGATGGGTGAGCGTCGCGGATGGCGAATGCGTCCCGCGCTTGAACCGGCGCGGCGGTTATCGCCGGCAGTTGCTGGCCCAGCAGAGCCGCGCAAACAAATACAGCGAAAGCCCCGCGCGTAATGCCAATCATCGTTCACTCCTTGACGATCCGACCCCAAAACGGCTGACCGTTCTCGAACCGGCATCCAAACCTGCGAACGAAAGAGGCATACCCTCAGATCAATGCCCGGATTTCAGATCCGTCCCCCAGAGCCTCTTGTTAAGCGCATCATCATACTGTTGAATCGTCAGGCGCGCCGGCGGAGGTTGGATTCGCCAATAGGGGCAACATCGGACATTTCGATGTCGGTTCGTGCGGCTGGCGCCGTGGCGTGGAACGCCACGGCATCGCTGGTCAACGACTCAAGGCGGCCGCTACGGCAATCCCACGGCCTGAGTCACGTCGACGGGCTGCTTGTCCAGCCAGGCCAGCATCTCGTTTACGCTTGCTGTAGCCATGCAGATGCTCGTGTCGGCGGCGCCGTAGTACACCTGGAGCGTGTCGCCGTCGGGGGCGAGGGTATAGCCGCACGGAAACACGACATAGCCCACGTCGCCCTGCTGTTCGTAGCGTTCTTCCGGGCCGAAGAACCACTCGCTGCCGCGTTGCAGGCAATGTTCGGGCGTATGAAGGTCGAAGAGGGCCAGCCCGAGCCGGTACTGGCATCCGGCCGCATTGTGTTTGACGCCGTGGTAGATCACCAGCCAGCCTCGCGACGTTTCGATGGGTGGCGGCGACAGGCCGATCTTGTTGGCGTCCCACCAGCCGCCCTTGCGGGCCTCGAGCATGATCTTGTGGCTGCCCCAGTGCGAT
>JBKJQK010000360.1:0-3447 GCA_046594095.1 Anaerolineae bacterium
TTGAGATCTTCGTTCCACAGAATCGGGCTTTCGAGCCGGATCAGCCGGGCGGCGACTTCAGTCTCATCGAGCAGGTTTGCCCGCCCGCCGAGCTGCATCCGCAAGCTCATCACCTGGTCTTCGCGCAAATGATCGATGGGCGGGTTGGTGACCTCGGCAAAGCGCTGTTTGAAGTAGTTGAACAGCGGGCGGGGTTTGGGCGAGAGGACGGCTTGAGGCGTGTCGTCGCCCATTGAACCGACCGGCTCGGTGGCGTCCTCATACATGGTTCTGACGACCATGGTGAGTTCCTCGCTCGTCCAGCCAAAGGCGGCCTGGCGGGCGAGCAGGGCTTCGCTGTTGATGGCCGGCTGCTCGGTGCGCAGGTTGGCGATCTCCTCGAGCCGGACCCGGTTGCGCTGGGCCCACTCGCGATACGGCTTTCGGGTGGCCAGCATGCGCATGATCTCGTCGTTCTGCCACAGCTTGCGGTTTGTCAGATCCGCGCACACCATCCGGCCGGGCCGGAGCTTGCGGGTGACGACGATCTTCTCGGGATCGACATCGTAGGCGCCAATTTCGCTTCCGGCGTAGACCATTTCGTCGGTGGTCAACATATAGCGGGCCGGCCGGAGACCGTTCCGGTCGATCTGCATCCCGACCAGCGCGCCGTCGGTGAAGACCATGCAGGCAGGCCCGTCCCACGGCTCCATCAGGGCCGAGTGATAACGGAAAAAGCCCTTCGCGGCCGGCGATAGATCCGGGTCCTTCTCCCAGGCCTGGGGCATCATCATCTTCATCGCATGGCGCAGGTCGCGCCCGGCCAGGTTGAGCAGTTCGAGGGTGTTATCGAACTTGCCGCTGTCGCTGCTGGTCGGATCCACGATCGGGCGGAGCGCCTGGGTCTCATTGCCCCACACCGGCGACTGGAGCAGCGGCTCGCGAGCGCCCATCCACAGGGCATTGCCGTCGACGGTGTTGATCTCTCCGTTGTGGCACATGTAGCGGAAGGGCTGGGCGCGCTCCCAGGTCGGAAAGGTATTCGTCGAATAGCGCTGATGAAACAGGATCAGGTTGACCTTGTAATCGGCGTCGTTCAAGTCGAGATAAAAGCCGCGCAGGTGGACCGAGGACACGAGCGCCTTGTAGACGATTGTCCGGCACGACAGCGAGGAGATATAGAAGCCCTGCAGGCCCTGGCGGGCAGCCTCATTCTCGATATTGCGCCGGACGAGATACAGAAGCTGGTCGAATTCGAGATCGGTGGCGAAGCGGCGCGGGCGCTCGATCAGGACCTGCTGAATGTCGGGCTTCGACTCGAGGGCGCGCTTGCCGAGCACATTCGGCTCGTGGGTGACGGTCCGCCACATCAGCACGGGCAGCTCGCGTTTGGCCAGCTCGGTGGCAATGATGTTGCGGGCGCGGGCGTTGGCATCGGGGTCGCGGGGGAGGAAGAGCATCCCGACCGCAAGGTCGCCGGGGCGCTGGGCGCGCCGTCCGACCCGCTCGAGCTCGCGGTTGAGCAGGGTGTGGGGAATCGAGGTCAGCACACCGGCGCCATCCCCGGATTTGCCGTCGGCGTCAAAAGCGCCGCGGTGGGCGAGGCGCTCAAGGCAGCGCAGGCCGTCATCGAGGGTCTTGCGCGTGGCGCGGGCGGTCAGATCGACGAGAAAGCCGATCCCGCAAGCGTCATGCTCAAACCGGGCGTCATAGAGCCGCGCTTCGGTGGGGAAGGCCGCGGACCACGGACGCTGACTGCCATCGCTATTCATCCCTGTCTCCTGTCCGCCGGTCTGGGGCGGAAACAAAAACGCGGGGACAGGCATCGGCCTGCTCCCGCGTTGGCTGCCTCAAGGCTAAGCGTGGGCCCTTCGGTCGCGCTCGTGGCGCGCGTGGAGCTGGCGAATCAGGCGGCGCTCTGGTCGCGCGCGACTGCGCATGTTCTTCCCGCTGCGATCAATGGCCGCGTCATGGCGTCCAACAGCCCGCGGCGCGCCAGGCTGGTGAGAAAGAGTCTGAATTGTCCGCAGAAACGCCGGGATGTCAAGCGGTAGCGCGCGGGAGACATCCCAACCTGAGAGAACCCCGCGCTCGCGCGAGAGGCGCAGACAGCGACGGCGCATACACTCGTAAGCGATTGAAACCCCGATCCCGACCCCGCCCCCGGCGCTCCCCCTTCTCCGTGGACAGCGAGCCCCGCTCGCAACCTTGATGCAATACCGGAACAGCCTGCCGCGCACCTCGAAAATCGTTGTCCACGCCTTGCCATCCTGGTTACTCATGGTCTTTTTAGGTCTGGTGGCCTTCGGGGTTTCAAACATCCTCCAGCCGAACGTGATTGGCGCAATACCGCTCGGGATGGTGATTGGCTCAGTTCTTCGCGACTTTGGGTCGATCCGCCGTTTCAGGAAGAATTGGCCGATTCAGTCGCGGGTGACCGACTGGGAGGCAGTGATTGGGCTTCTGGCTGCTGATGCGGCCGCGCGGGGAGCGGCGGCAACGACCCAACCGGGCGCGCCCACCCCGACCGCCTGACCCGGCTCGCGGCGAAAAATGGCCCAGGCTCCGCCGTCACCGGTGGAGCCTGGGAACACGGGTCGAGACCGAATGCTACGGCTTCGGAGCCGCCGGCGCGCCGGCCGCCTTTCCGCATCCTGGCCGCGGCGCGCGCCATGGGAAGTGACATTTTGAGTCTGGACACCAACATCGTGTTCTACGCGATGAACGCCGATGCGCCACATCATGATCGGGCAGTGGCGTTTCTCGACTCCCTGAATGCCAATGCGAATGTGGCCATCTCGGAGCTAATGCTGGCCAAGCTTTACGGGTGGCTGCGCAATCCCGCCGTTGTTTCCCACCCTTACGATGCGCGAGGCGCAGTCGACGTCATCCAGCATTTCCGGCGTCATCCGCGCTGGAGATTGCTGGGCTTTCCCGCGGAGAGCCGCGCTGCGCACGATCAACTCTGGGCAATGGCCGGAAAGCGCGATTTTGCCTACCGCCGCCTGTACGACGCTCGAATGGCGTTACTGCTCCTCCAGCACGGCGTAACCGAGTCTGCTACGGCGAACACCCGGGACTTCGAGGGATTTGGTTTTGCGCGCGTTTGGAACCCCCTCGTTTAGAAGTCCTCCCCTCACCCCCGCCGGCGGGCGTGCGGGGCGATCGACTCGCGGGCGCGCGCCGCTTGCAGGCGGGCATACACGAGCTCCTCGGCGTCATGCCGCGCCAGATCAAGCTGAAGGTTGTCGTCGACCGTAATGCCTTCCGCCATCAGGCGCTGGCGCTGAGCCTCTGGCCCGTAGGCGTTTGAGATTCGGCCCCCGGCGTTCACCACCCGCCACCACGGCACATCATTGTCCGAACCCGAGAGCCCCCGCAGCGCGTAGCCCACCATCCGCTGCAGACCCGGTCGGCCCATCTGGCGAGCCACCCCGCTGTAGCTCATCACATGCCCCTCCGGGATGA
>JBKJQK010000415.1:0-3697 GCA_046594095.1 Anaerolineae bacterium
CTGAAATGCCATCAACGATGATCAGATCGAATGCGCGATCCAGCTCACCCGGGCCGTCAGCATGCCCACCGAACTGGATCGCGCATTCGATCTGATCATCGTTGATGGCATTTCAGCCACCCTTCCGGCCCGATCGCGCGCGCTGTTCATTGCCCCGATCGCCGACACCCCGGTCTTCTCGGTGGGCGCTGTATTCAGCGCCACGGCGTTTGCGGAAGCGTTCAGTCATCCCATGCTCCGGGGTGTCGACTGGCGCGGGATCAACATTCTCGACGGGCGCCTGGTGAACGGCCCCGCGTGGTTGCGCCCGATCATCACCTCTCAGGGCGGTCCGCTTGTCCTCGCAGGTGAACCACCGCCGTTGGAAGGGAGGTCGCCGGACTTTGAGCGGCTGGCGATCATCAGCTTCGACTTAAGGCGAAGCGATCTGCCGCTCCAGATCGCCTTCCCGGTGTTGATCGCGAACACGGTGGAATGGCTTGCTCCGCTGAGGGGCCTGGATATCGCATCGGCGATCCGGCCGGGCGAGGTGGTCGCGCTTCCGCAGGGGGCGACAGTTATCAACCCATCCGGAAAGCAATTTACCGTAGACGCGCGCGGTTTTGCGGCGACCTCCGAGCCCGGCATCTATGGCTATGCGGCAGGAGGGGCGAACGGGCGCTTTGCCGTCAACTTTATCAGCGCCCAGGAATCAGGGATTGCGCCCGCGGCGCTGAGTTTCAGCGCCCCGTCCGAGCCGGGCGCAGGATTGGCGTCCGGCGCGACCGCCCAGCGCGAGATCTGGCCCGTTCTGGCGGGCCTGGCGCTCGCAGCGCTGATCGTGGAATGGTGGATTTATCAGCGCGGTGTGCCGTCCCTCAGGCGTCGCGCCGCAACACAGGGCACAAAGTGACGCGCCAAACCTCGCGCTCGCTGAACCGCGCCAAAGTGGCCGCGGCCTTGCCTGCCTTCGGCGGGCAGGGCGCACTGGGTTCCGACCTGCATGGCACCGGGACCAACGGACTTCGAGCGCTCGCCAGAGCAACGAGAGGCGACCAGGAACATGATACGGTTCCGATCGATTAGAAATGAAACGGTTTCCAATTCTCGCCGTTGTCGGGCTGATTCTCCTGGCGTTCACCGCGCGGGTCGCGGATTTGGGCGGCCCGAGCTTATGGTACGACGAGGGATTCAGCGTCATGGCAGCGCGTCTCCCGCTGACCGAGATGCTCGGCCTCGTCGTTCAGGACCACAACACGCCGCTGCATTTCCTATTGCTGAAGTTGTGGGCATACACCGCCGGCGAAAGCGAGTTCTCGGCCCGGGCGCTCTCGGCGTTTGCCGGCGTCCTGGCGGTTGCGGCCGCCGGACGCGTGGTCGTCATGACCGGCCGCCGACAAGCGCTCGGTCTGGCTCTACTTTTGGCGGCGGTGTTCCCGGTGTCGATTGCGCTGGCGCGGGAAGCGCGTCCGTACGGCCTGTTGGCGCTCTTGGTTACCCTTCTGAGCGCGGAGACCATGCGCCTGTGTCGCGTCCCTGGGCGCAGGCGTTGGATAGCGTGGGCGCTTTTAGGCTTTGCCGCGTTCGGCACGCATGTCCTGGGCGGGTTGGCCTGGGCGACGGCGACGATCATGCTCGCGGCGCGAGTGGGCCTGGGGCGAGGCCGGCGCAGGCCCGATTTGTGGCTTGGAGTCATGACGGCGACCGCAAGCGGGGCGGTCATTTTCGGTTGGGCCATCATCTTGTTGGTTGTGCCAGGCGATCAAACGACCTTCGCCGGCCCAGTTAGTCCTTCGGGCTTGCTGGCGATGGGCCTCGGGGCGAACATTCTGCCCAGGATGGAACCTGCCATCCTCCAACCCCCGGCAATCGCGATTGGGGCAGCTCTGATCCTCTTCGCCCTATGGCGGCGCGGAGCAAGGCCCGCGGCGCTATTTGCCCTCGGATGCATTGTTGGCGCAGTCGCGGTTGGCGCGATCACAGGCAAGTTCGCTGGCCGTTACGCTGCGTCGGCCGCAAGCGTCCTCGCTGCGGCGGTCGCTATCGCATTGTCGGAAACCAGATTCGCAAAGGTCTCGGGCCTGTTCATCGCGGCGATGCTGGGCGCCGCTGCCTGGCTGGGCATCACGACGCCCAAAGCAGCCAACGAGGACTATCGAGGCGTTGCCCGGTTTCTGCGACAGAGTCTGCCGTCGGATGAGACGATCCTCCTGGTGTCGGGTTATTTCGCGCCCGTATTCTCCTATTACTATGGCCCAATCGGATGGACGGCCCTCCCCGACGATCCGCTCGCGCATGTGTGGAAGACCTATGACTATGAGTCGGCTGCGCCCGCGTTGAATCGGGCACTTGAGGGAAAGCGTGGCGTATGGCTCCTCAAGTGGCAGGAATCTGTCATGGATCCCGCCGCAGTCATACCTGATCTGCTCCGACGGGAGTCAATTGCTTACGTACCGGACCGACGCATTGACCAATTCAGTGGCTTGCGCCTCACACACTATCGATTCAACGAAACGTGGCGAACCTTGCCGGACGCCCTGCCGCTGGTACCAGGCCAGATCGTCAGGTCTGGCAAGGATGTAGGCCTGAGCGGCGCCGGATGCGCGCAACTCCAGCTCGCCCGGGTAAGTGAGCTGTACTTTGAAGTTGCCTGCGTCTGGCAGCTCCGGCCGTTTGTGGGCCTACCCTATGACGCTCAGGTTTCGATCCGGATCGAGGACCGCCAGGGCAATCGAATCCTGCAGTCGGATCAACAGTTGCTGAGCAACGGTCTTCCCGGTTTGCGATTTGAGAAACCACTTCTGGGTCTGTACTTGCTTCAGATGCCAGCGAAAGTGCCGCCGGGAGACTACACATTGCGGGCCATTCCTTATTATGGCGGGACCGAATGGGCACCCACTTTGGTGTCCACGATTCGTTTCGATCCGTAGGTTCCGAATTTTCGCGCCACCGCGGCACGGCATTGGCAACGGGCGCCAGGGGCGATTGGGATGTCCGCTATCATCCGATTTATGAACGTATTCGCGGAGATGTTGAGCCGTGGCCAGCTCGACAAAAAAACCAACCTGTGTCTCAGTCTGGACATTCAGATTCCTGACACCCCGCTACCGCTCTTGTCGGCCGACGAGCCCATGCTGCCATTTGGGCGCGCCATCATCGAGGCAACGCGCGATCTGGTGTGCGCCTACCAGATTCGCCCGATATTTTTTCTGGCCGAGGGCGGATCCGGACTCGCCGCGCTGGAGCGATTGGTCCGCTTGATCCCGGCCGATGTTCCGATCATCGTTGATCTGCGGGTCGACGAAGTGTCCGTGATCGGCCCAACGGCGCGGACGGCCTTCTATCAACTTCATGGCCGCGCGGTCACCGCCCGCCCGGGCCTGCCGCGGGCCGCGGCGCGCGCGCTGGCCAACTTTGATCAAGGCGGGCACGCTGTCATCGCCCACTTTGACCAGGCCCCGTGGGCGCTTGCCGATATCTTTGCGGGCTACTCGCTAGCCGCCGACGGCACCTCCCTCGCGGTGGCTGCCCGGGCCTTGAATCCTCGGGCCATTGCGCTGCTTCAGCGGGCGGACCAGCTCGACGCATCTACCGCCAACCCATTTGCGGCGGAGAACACCGTCTTTGTCGTCGACCGGTCAGTCCTTTATGCCTCAAAACGAATGACCTTCGCCGACGACGCGCGAGCGGCGGCCCTTGAATTGCGCGCCCGCTTCAC
>JBKJQK010000052.1:0-3526 GCA_046594095.1 Anaerolineae bacterium
TCCTGTTCGCCTCATCCGACCTGGATGAAATCATGCAATACAGCGACCGGGTGATCGTCTTCAGCGGGGGCAAAGTCGCCCCTCCCATCGATGCGTCTGCGCTGGACGCGACACGCCTGGGTCACATGATCGGCGGCAAGCTAACGGACTGATTGCCTTCTCCAGCCCTCACCACGAAGCCATGGCTCAAAGATCCTCCGCCGCCCGCCCACGCATGGGTTCCGCCTACCGGCTCGGCGCCATCGCCGTTGGCCTGCTCTTCATCGGCGCCATCGTCATCCTGTCCGGCCAATCGCCGTTCGAAGTTTTGGCGGCCATGATCGGCGGCGCCTTTGGCACCCAGGACCAGTTTGCGCGCGTGCTCGCCACCCTGGTTCCGCTCACATTGTGCGCATGCGGGTTGATCTTCACCTTTAATGCCGGGCTTTACAACCTGGGGGTTGAGGGCCAGATGATCGCGGGCGCGATTGCCTGCACCCTGGCAGTCCGGGCGCTCCAGGATGTCGCTCCCGGCCCGCCGGCCATCGTCGCCGGCCTGATCGCGGGCGTGGTGGGCGGCGCGCTGTGGGCGTTGATGGCCGGCGCCCTGAACGTATTTGCCCGAATCAGCGAGATCTTTGCCGGCCTCGGTCTGAACTTCGTCGCCCAGGGTCTGGCGGTCTACCTGATCTTTGGGCCATGGAAACGGCCCGGGGTAGCCTCAATGAGCGGCACCGCGCCCTTCCCCGAGTCAGTCTGGCTGCCCGCCATCGACAAGACCGAGTTCAGCCCGATTGCCCTGGGCATCGGCCTGATCGCGCTTGTGTTTACAGTGATCGTGATGCGCAACACCTACTTCGGGCTGCGCCTGCGCGCGGTCGGCCTGAACAGCCGGGCGTCGACCGTGCAGGGAATACCAGCGACGCGTTACATGCTGAGCGCGTTCGCCTTGTGCGGGGCGCTGGCGGGGATGGCGGGCGGGCTGCAGGTGCTGGCGGTCTTCCACCGCCTGATCCCGAACATCTCGAGCAACCTGGGCTTTCTTTCTCTGCTGATTGTGATGCTGGGCAACTTCAACGCCCTGTTCGTGCTGCCTGTCGCGGCCTTCTTCAGCATCCTGAACGTGGGCAGTCTGGCCCTGCCAATCCAGTTCCAGCTCGAGTCCGCTCTGGCGGGCGTGATCCAGGGGGCGCTTGTGCTGTCGGCCGTCATCGGGCGCGGACTCAGCCAATGGGCAAATGCGCGGAGGCGCTGACATGACACTTGAACAGTTGGTCATCCTGATCGCCACAGCCGTTGCGAGCGCCACGCCGCTTGTCTTCGCCGTCGTCGGGGAGACCATTACCGAGCGCGCTGGCGTGATCAATCTTTCAGCCGATGGCACGATTCTGCTGGCCGGGATGGCCGGCTTTGGCGCTGCCCGGGCAACGGACTCCATCTGGGCCGGCTTCGCCGCGGCCGCGGCGGTAGGCGCCGTCATCGCCAGCGTGGTGGCCTTTGGCGCGATCACCCTCAAGCAATCCCAGGTCGCCATCGGCTTCATCCTCGCGTTGCTGTGCGCCGATCTCTCGTCATATCTCGGCCGCCCGCTCGTCCTTCAGTCGGGGCCGCAGGTACCGTCGCTTCCAATAGAAAGTCTGCAGGACATCCCCGTTTTGGGGCCGATCTTCTTCAGCAGCGATGGGCTGGTCTACGCCAGTTACATCGTGATCGCTCTTGCCTGGGTGTTCATCTATCGCGCGCGCGGCGGTTTGCTCCTCCGGGCCGTGGGCGAGCAGCCGGCGGCGGCCTTTGCCCGCGGCGTCCCGGTCATTCGCCTGCGCTATCTCTACACCCTGATTGGCGGCGCGCTGGTCGGGCTCGCCGGGGCAGCGTTTACGTTGGACATGAAGGCGGGTTGGACCTACCGACACACGGCCGGCTATGGCTGGATCGCGCTGGCGATTGTGATTTTCGGCGGGTGGAATCCGCTGCGGGCCGCTCTTGGGGCGTATCTGTTTGGCTTTCTGGAGTCGCTGGCCAGCTTCGCCCAGAGCCGGGTGGACAACATCCCCACTCAGGTATTCTCGGTCCTTCCCTTTGTGCTGATGATCCTGGTGCTGGCCCTGACATCGGGCGAGTGGCTGACCCGCCTGTTCGCCCATGCCCCGCCCGTGTTGCGCCGGGCGCTCATGGCCAACTTCAACGCGCCCGCCCCGGCCGGGCTGGGTAAGCCGTTCGAGCAGGATTGAACCGCATGGCCTCCTTCCACACCGGCTTCGTCTGCGTCGCCTGCGGCGCCCAAAACACCGATCGCGCCCTTGCCGGCCCCTGCCCAAATTGCGGCGGAAACCTCGACGCGACCTACGACCACGCTCGCATTGCCCGCGAGATTGACCCGCGCGCCATTGCCGATGCCGCCGACCGCTCCATCTGGCGCTTTGCCCCCTTCCTGCCGGTCGACCCCGCCAGCGCCCTGGCCGACGCCGGCGAAGTTCTGCGCCAGGTGGGCAATTCGCCGCTGGTGCGCGCCCGCCGCCTTGAGGCCAGGATCGGCGCGCGCGCGATCTGGCTCAAGGACGATACCCGCCTGCCCAGCGCATCCTTCAAGGATCGGGCCAGCGCCATGGTCATCGCCCGCGCCCTCGAGACCGGCCGCACGGTCGTGGCCACGGCCTCGAGCGGCAACGCCGCCGCCGCCCTCGCGGTCATGTCAGCCTCAGCCGGCGTGACCGCCGTCATCTTCGTCCCCCGCACAACGCCCGAAGGCAAACTCGCCCAGATGCTCATCCACGGCGCGCGCGTCTTCACTGTTGACGGCTCATACGATGATGCCGTCCAACTGTGCGAACAGGCCTGTTCGAAGTTCGGCTGGTGGAACCGCACCACCGGAGTCAACCCGTACACCCGCGAAGGCAAAAAGACGGCCGGATTCGAAATCGCGAATCAATTAGGCCTCGCCAACGGGAACAATCCGTTCCAGGCTCCTGACGCCGTCGTCGTCCCGGTCGGGGATGGCAACATCATCTCGGGCGTCCACAAAGGCTTCCGCGAGCTGCTGGCCGTCGGCTGGATCGATAAGATGCCGCGTTTCTATGGTGTCACGGCGACGCTGGCGCCCTCGCTCTACCGCGCCTGGCAGGCCGGCCGCGAGACCTTCGACTACGTCGCCGCTTCGACCATCGCGGGCGGCATCTCGGTCGACCGGCCCAACGACGGGGCCATGGCCCTCCGGGCAGTCAATAGCACCGGCGGCCGGTTTGTCGAGAGCACCGACGAGGAAATGCTGGCCGGCATGGCGACGCTCGCCCAGACCGAGGGCGTCTATGTCGAGCCGGCTTGCGCCGCCGCCTGGGTTGGGTTAATCAAAGCCCGCGCCGCAGGCTGGATCAACCCCGATGACGAGGTCGTCCTCCAACTCACCGGCAGCGGCCTTAAGGACACCCGCAGCGCGCTGCTGGCATCGGGCAAAGCCGCGATCGTCAAGACACTCGAAGACATCGACCGCCAGCCTCACGCCGCTTGAAGGGCCGCGCTACAGTCCCGCAAGGGACTTCGTTCATGTTGC
>JBKJQK010000447.1:0-10890 GCA_046594095.1 Anaerolineae bacterium
CGTTTGGCGTTTCGACGGGCATACAATCCCAGTTGTGGGCACTCTGGAATTGAGCGCTCACTACAATTCTTCTATTGGCGGTGAACCCATGATACGTGTTGGAAATGCCCCCTGCTCGTGGGGAAATGTCGAATGGGAAGACAAGAGCGGAAGCTCACTTACCTGGTCGCGCATGCTGGACGAGCTCGCCCAGGCCGGCTACACCGGCACGGAATTTGGCGATTGGGGCTTCATGCCCACCGAAACAGCAGGCCTGATGGCCGCGCTGTCCGACCGCAAACTCACCCTGACCGGCGCGTTTGTGCCGGTCAACTTCCGCAAGCGCGAGGGGCATGCCGCGGGCGAGGCGCTTGCGTTAAAGACGGCCCGCCTCATCGCCTCGGTGGCTGACACGGGCACCCCGCCCTTTGTCGTCCTGGCCGACGACTCGCCCGACGTCCCGGCCCGCTCGGCCAACGCCGGCCGGGTGACGCCCGCCCTGGCGCTCAGCGCCGACGAGTGGACGGTCTACGCCGGGGGCGTGAACAAGGTCGCCCGTTCGGTCAACGCCGCCACTGGGCTGCGCTGCGTGTTTCATCACCACACCGGCGGCTTTATCGAGACCCCCGAGGAGACGGCGAAACTACTGTCGCTGACCGATCCGGAGGTGGTGGGCCTGGTGCTCGACACCGGCCACTACGCGTTTGGGACGACCAACCCGACCGCCCAGGGCGTACTGGACGCGCTAGACCGTTTTGCGGCGCGGCTGTGGTATGTCCACTTCAAGGATTGCGATCCAAGCGTGGCCGCGCAGTCGCGGGCGAATCAGTGGAGCTATCACACGTCGGTTGAGCACGGCATCTTTTGCGAACTCGGCAAGGGCTGCGTCCCCTTCGACCGGGTCGTGGCCTGGCTGCGCGCCCAGAACTACAACGGGTATGTGACCGTTGAGCAGGATGTGCTGCCCGGGATGGGCACACCCAAAGAGAGCGCGACCCGCAACCGCGAGTATCTGCGCTCGATCGGAATCTAGATCATGAAGACACTGAATATTGCCCTGGTGGGCGCGGGCACCATCGGCCGGATGCACGCCAGACACTTCGCCCGCAGCATCGACGGCGCGCGGCTGTATGGCGTCGCCGACGTCTGGGCCGAGGGCGCGAAGGCCTGCGCCGAGCAGAATGGCGCGGCCCGTTGGACCGCGGACTATCGCGAGCTATTGGCCAACCCGGCCGTGGACGCGGTCGTGATCGGCAGCGCGACAGCCACTCACGCCGACATCGTGGAAGCGGCGGCCCTCGCCGGCAAGCCCATCTTCTGCGAGAAGCCGATCGCGAAGAGCCTGGCCGACGGCGAGCGGGCGCTGCAGGCCGTAGAGCGGGCCGGGGTGTACTTCCAGATCGGCTTCCAGCGCCGTTTCGATCCGAACTTCATGCAGGTCAAGGCCGCGATCGCCAGCGGCGAGCTCGGCCGCCCGCACATGGCCCATCTGGTCAGCCGCGATCCAGGCCCGCCCACCGTCGGGCCGATTGGCCTGGGCGGCGGGATCTGGTTTGACATGGCCATCCATGACCTGGACATGGCCCGCTGGCTGATGGAGGACGAAGCAGTCGAGGTCTACACCCAGGCCAGCGTCCTGATCGCGCCAGGGCTCGAGAAGCACGGCGAGGTCGACGTGCTGGTAATCGTGCTGCGCTTTGCCGGCGGCGGGATCGTGACGATCGAAAACCACACCGACTCGCCGTTTGGCTACGACCAGCGGGCCGAGGTGATCGGCAGCAAGGGCGTGATCAGCATCGACAACGTCTATCCCAACAACGCCGTGCTGAGCGACAAGACCGGGCTGCACCGGGCCAAACCGCTGCCGTACTTCCTGGAGCGCTACCAGCCAGTGTATCGGGATGAGCTCCAAGTGTTTGTGAACTGCCTGCTTGACGGCAAGCCCACCCCGGTCGGCGTCAAGGACGCCCGCCAATCGCTCATCCTCGCCCTGGCGGCCAAGAAGAGCCACGAGGAGAAGCGGCCGGTGCGGGTGGAGGAGATCGCATGAGCACAACCCTGACGGCCAGCGCCGTCCACCACGGCCGGATGCATTTCGAGGGCCTGGCCGGCGACAACCCGCCGGTCAATCTCGACTACGTGCCGCCGCTGGGCGACGGCCACGGCATCCGGCCGATGGAGCTGTTGTTGATGAGCCTGGCCAGTTGCAGCGGCGCGTCGGTGGTCGCCCTGCTTCAGGATTCGGGCCACCCGCTCGAGCATCTCGAGGTTCGCGCCAGCGGCGAGCGGCGCGATGAACACCCGACGATCTTCACCTCGATCATGGTCGAGTTCATCGTCACGAGCAAGAGTGTCGATCTGGCGCTTCTCCGGCGTGCCATCGCGGCGACCGAGGAGCAGTACTGCCCGGTCTGGGCGATGCTCAAGTACGGCACGGAGATGCACTCACGAATCCGGATGGCGGAGGCGGAGTTGGGCGTGTAGGGGCGCACAGTAGGTTGGGCGGTCTAAGTGAGTTGTCGAAAATTCCTAACGCCGGCGACCGTATCCACAGGCGCCGGTCCCTGAGCGGCCCGGTAATCCGGGCCTGTCGAAGGGCCGGCGCGAAGAAGACATGCGTAAACGGGCCGCTCAGGGACCGATCCCATCATATCGCTGATCTGAGGAGAACAAGACGCCGAGTGTCCGTTAGCCACCTGTCAGAAACTTCTGGCGACCGACTTAGTACGACGGCCGCACAATCGGGCTGTGAACTCGCGGGGGTCTTCCGCGAGCGCTCGGAAGCCTTACCGGCCGGCCCATACGGGGCTGTGGTATTCGGGAACGTCCGATACCCCTTTGGGTGGCCGCACATCGGGTTGCAGCCGGGAGCGGCGTATGGGCGGTCTGTCACGACCTAGGGTTGAGCGGTCTGCCGCATGTCACCTGTTCAGCATACAAGGGTTGTCGGGCCGTCTCTACTTACCCGCCCTTTTGTGATTCAACGCCAGCAGCCGGGCGAGGATCTCCTGATCGCTGAGATTCTCAGGCCAGCCGTAGGCGGCGAAGACGGCCGTGTCGAGCTTCTTGTGGGCGAGATCGAGCCAGGTCGGCCGCTGGTTGTAGAGGTTGGTCAGGGTGCGGGCCTCGGCCCAGGACTTCTTCTTGGCGCTGACGTCGGGCGCGGCTTCCTCGGCCTGCAGCCAACGGTCGCGCTTTTCCACCAGCTCTTTCGCGGCCTGGGCGATCGCCTGGACGCGCGGATCGTCCTTGGGCTCTTGGCCGGGCGGCCAGGGGAAGGGGAAGGTCTCGAAACAGGACGTCGGGGTGTACCGGAAGCCTGACTCAGCCTCACGTACCTGCGTGCCCGTGCGACGCGCCCAGAGCTCATGCGGTGTCGAATGCAGCACACCGAAAAAGAAGTCGTCTTCTCGCGCGAAAACTAGGGTGCCTTGATTGCAAAGCACCGATGTCGCAACCCACACAAAGAGCCGGTGTTTCGCGACACCAGGCGTTACGATCATCCGCAGCAAGCCGTGGAGGGCTGCTCGTAGTCCCGGCCTCGCTTCGGCGTACTGCCACCATCGGGCTGCGTATGCCGCACGGCGATTCTGCGACCTCACCGGAAAAACGTTTGCTTTGGCGTATTCGAAGGGCATCTCATACTCGGCGGCCGAATCGAGATCCAATAGGCCGAAATCAATCGTCCATTTCCCTCTCGAACCTTGGCCGATGTCCACAGCACTGATGACCCGTCTGACCACATCGCTGTTTAGGCGTCCGTTAACATTTCCGCCGGCCTTCAGCATTTCTGCCGCTATCGATCCATCGATGTCAAACGGCCCTTTCGCAGAAGGACCCATGAAGCAAATCTCAAGGTTCTCTCTGAGCGTTTCTGCGGTCACCAGATCCGACCCGGATGTCAAATCTGCGAAGATTTCCTGCACGGGCGTGCCATCAAGTACTGGCAGGGACGCTGCCTTGTTTGCGAAGCCTACGATTGACACATGTACGGCGGCGCCATCAAGGATCCATTTCTTGTCACTCCAGGCAAGGAAGATGTCGCCCGTCTGCTTGATGCGTTCAAGGGCGACACGGTTCGCGCCCCCGCGAATTCCTTGCGTTGCGATGAGGCCCGCCCTGGCCGCATCGCCATTCTCAACTTTTGCCCTGGCCCGCTCAAACCAGTAGCACACGAGATCGGCGAATGCAGGCACGCGTTCCTGGTATGTCGCAAATAGTCTGTCAACGTACTCGTCGCCCAATTGCTTTCGAATCTTGTTGCCACCCAAAAACGGCGGGTTGCCCAGGATGACGTCGACGGCCGGCCATTCGGGCTCGCTCCCGTCCGGGGCCAGGATGGCGTCCATGTTTCGGATGTTGTTCAGCTTGCGCAGGATCGGCTCGGGCGGGAAGCCGTAACCGTTCTCGTTGCGCCATTGCAGGTAGCCGATCCAGACCGTGGCCTGGGCGAGCTCGTGGGCATACGGGTTGATCTCGATTCCGTACACGTTCTGGGGGGAGACCCGCGGTTCGTCCGGGCGCGCCCAGCCCTGCGCGTCGCAGGTCGCCAGCACACTCTTCTCGAGGTCGAGCAGCGCCCGCAGCGAGACATACAGGAAGTTGCCGCTCCCGCAGGCCGGGTCCAGCACCCGCATCCCGGCCAACTGGTCGTGGAAGGCCCGCACGGCCGGCTCGCCCGCATCGCGGGCCTGCGCCCAAGCCTCGCGCAAGGGCGCCATCAGCACCGGCTCAACGATCAGGTCGATGTCGCTCCGGTCGGTGTAGTGCGCGCCGAGCTGGGCGCGCTTGGCCGGATCCAGGCTGCGCTCGAACAGCGTCCCAAAGATCGATGGATCGATCGACGACCAGTCCATCCCGCTCAGCCCGATCAGGGTCCCCATCGACTCGCCGTCGATCTGGAGGACATTCTCGTCGTCGAACAGCCCACCGTTGAAGTGGACGATCCGGTCGTCGCCGTAGTAGCCGCCGTCGCGCATGTCGCGGAAGAGGTTGCGCAGTTTGGCCTGCAGAACCGGGGCGTGGTATTCCGAACTTTCGATGATCTTCTTGAACAGGTTGCGCGGGAGCAGGCCGACATCTTCGGCGAACAGGCAGAACAACACCCGGATCAGGAAGTGGGCGGCGGCGTGGGCGTCCTCGCCGTAGCCGGCCAGGGTCTGGGCCACCTCGCCCAGCTTGATCGCCGCGGCCCGGGTGACGGCATCGATGGTCTCGGCCGGGCGGAAGGATTCCGGGTCGGCGAAAATCGCTCGCAGCATCTGTACCGGCGTGGCGTGCGGGCGAGTCCATTTGTCCTCCGCCAGCGTCTTGGGACTCCAATGGTCCTGCTCGAGGTCCTCGAGACGAATCTCATAGACGCGTTTGACCGCGTTGGTGAAATTGGTGTGGATGACGATCCGCTCGATGTCGCTGGCGATCAGGAGGGGCGGATTGAGCAGGCTCTCGCGGTATTGCTGGAGCTGCTGGTAGGCCTTCGACAGGTCAGCGTGTTTGCCCTTGTATTCCCAGGCGAAGCAATTCCGGCGCCACACGTCGGCGAAGCCCTGCCCGCCGTCCTGTTTGCCGGCGCCTTTCTCAAAGGCATATGTGTCGCCGGTCGGATCCTGGTTGGGGGTCTCCTGGCCGGTGAGCGCGCACAGGTCGAGGAAGTGCTCCTGATACGCGCCGCGCTCGTTGCGGCGGTTCAGGCGCCATTTGGCGACGAACTGGGCGGGGGTGAGGGCCATCTTTGGGTCTATCCTGTCTTGCGGGTAGACGGTGATGGTACTACGCAACGCGGGGATGGGTGATTGGCGGTTCGGCAGGAGATCGGGTCGCGGGAGCGCCGCCAGGCGCAGCATGCTGAGCAGTTGCGAACCGCCGTGGCTGAAAGCGCGGGCAGGACACCGGGCGGAGGAACCGCTCTGAAGCATCCCGGGCGTAGCGCGTTGGCCCTTCGACTGGTCCGGATTACCGGGGCGCTCAAGGACCGGCGCGCTACGGCTCGAAGTTCCGCCGCCGGCTAAAGCCTAAACTCCAACGTGGAAAGCTCATGTGTAGTCCGGATTTCGCGCCGGATTTGCGCATGGATTTCGCGCCTTTCCGAGGACAAACGCGGGGAGCGGCGGGCCTCCTGTTGAGGGCCGCGCCGATCAGGCCTCTGGCCATCGCGCCCGTCTGAGAACACGGCAGGTATGGGCCGGAGGCCTTTTTCCCAATCAGACGTGGCCTTCAAGGCCACGGGCACGCGGCTGGAGACAACGCGCCAACGCTACCCCTCCTTCAAACCACTCATCTGCACGCCGCCGATGAAGAAGCGCTGGAAGAACAGGAAGATCACGATGATGGGCAGGCTGTTGAACATCGAGCCGGCCAGCACATACGAGAACACGGTCGTATACAACCCGCGCAGGTAGGCCAGCCCCAGCGGCAGGGTGAACGCCGCTTCCTTGTTCAGAACGATGTTCGGCCACATGAAGTCGTTCCACGCGCCCTGAAACTGCAGCACGCCGTAGCCCAGCAGAAACGGGGTCGCCAGCGGCAGCACGATCCGGGCGAAGATGGCGATTCGAGAAAGACCATCCAACTCGGCGCTTTCCTCGACTTCCTTGGGGAAGTTCTGGAAGAACTGGCGGGCCATGAACACACCCGCCGCTGGAGCAATATCCGGGATGATGATGGCCATCGCCGTGCCGATGAAGAGCTTCCCGCGGGTATCAAACGTGGCGGCCAGAAAGTCGCCCAGCGGCCCTGCCGCGATGAGCTTATCCGCCTCGTTGAGCAGCAGATATTTCGGGATCAAGGTCACGATCCCCGGCAGCGTCATCGTGAACAGCAACACCCAGAAGATCGTGTCGCGGCCCGGGAAACTGATCCGGGCGAAAGCGTAACCGGCCGCGCTGCAAAATATCAGCCGCAAGACGACGACGACTGACGAGATCACAATGCTGTTCAGCATCCAGACCGGGAAGAGCTGCAGGCTGCCGAAGATGCTCTGGAAGTTCTCGAGCGTGAATGGCTCCGGGATCAGCCTGGGCGGGTCGAAGATATTGGCTTTCGGCATAAACGAATACACCGCCGAAAGGTAGAAGGGCATGATGCTGATCACGGCCCACAGGATTAAGAGCGCATACGAAAGCGCTTTGCCGGCGCCCATGCCGGTCTTGGGGCGCGCCTTCATGGGCGCGGGGGCGGGAATGCTCGTCATGGTTGTGGCTCCTCCCTACTGGGTCACATCGCGGTCGAGCAGTCGCCGCGTGAAGATGGTCACCCCGATGATGATGACCGACAACACCATCGCCATGGCCGAGGCGTAGCCCATTTGTGGAGTGCCTTGCTTGAAGGCATTCTGATAGGTCAGATACACCATCGTCGTGGTTGCGCCGAGCGGGCCGCCCTGGGTGATGATGGCGATCTGGTCAAAGACCTGGAACGCGCCGATGATGCCGGTGGCAACGGCGAAGAAAATGACCGGGGTCAGCATCGGCAGCGTGACAAAGCGGAATTGCTGGCGCTGCGACGCGCCATCGATCGATGACGCCTCATACAGGGTCGAGGGGATGTTCTGCAGCGCCGCTGTGAAGATCAGCATCAGCGTGGCCGCCGTGCTCCAGATGTTGACGATCATGATGGTCGGCAGGGCGGTCTTCGGGCTGAACAGCCAGTTGATGCCGGTCCCGCTGTAGTCCATCCCAAGAATCCGCCCAATCACTTGCATGACCGTCGGGCCAATCATCTGGTTGACGATGCCGTCCGGCGAGAACAGCCAGATAAAGATGATCGAGATCACGACCGACGAGGTCACCGAGGGAACATAAAAGAGCGTTCGGAGCACACCCTTGAAACGGGTGATCCGGTCGACGGCGAACGCCAGGATGAGGGCCAGGATCGTCTGGGCGGGCACGACCCCAAGCACATACAGAAACGTATTCGGCAGCGCCTGGGACAGAAACAGATCATCGCAGCGGTCCGGATCGATGCACAGGATCTTGGTGTAATTGGCCAGGCCGCGCCATTCGGCCGGGCTCAGAATGTCGTAACGGGTGAATGAGTAATAGATTGCCATGCCGATCGCGACGATGAGGAAGATCAGCAGCATGAACAGAAACGGCGAGATGAGAAAGTAACCGGCGAACCATTGCTGCAAGAGACGCTTGTTCAGCTTTTCCCTGCGTTTGACGGGCGCGATGCTTGCCATGTGGCACCTCCGGGCGCTTCTTGCGCGGTTTGGATGGAATAAACGACGGGTGGGGCGCGATCGCGCTCCCCACCCGTCACCCATGGAAGATCGCTATTCCTTGAGCGCCGAGCGAATCTTCTTCGCGTAGTTTTCCATCGACTCCTTGACGGGAGTGCCCTTCACAAACACTTCCTCAAGGGCCTTGCCGGTGTTCTCCAGCACGGTCCCGCCTTTTTCGCCGTAGAAGAACGGCTTGCCGTACTCCGCGCCCTTGAAGATCACCGAGCGGGTCGGATCATTCTTCAGCGCGTCGAGCTGGGTGAGGGCCGCCCGGGAGGGCAGGGCCAATCCGTTCACGAGCACGGCCGTCTGGGCCTCGATGCTGGTCAGGTAGTTCATGACCTTGAATGCCGCATCCTGGACCTTGCTCTTCGAATTCAGGCCCCAGGCCACGGTGAAGATCAAGTTGGCCTTGCCCTTCGGGCCGGCCGGCAGTTCGACCGCGCCGTAGTTGGTGTTGGGGAACTGCTCCTTGAGATACGGGATTAACCAGCCGCCTTCGTAGACCATGGCGAACTTACCCTTGCCAAAAGCCTCGCCCTGCCAGCCGATGCCGATGTCGACCGGGGGCGCCCCGCTGCCATCCTTGCGGAAGCTGGTGTAGAAGTCGGCCGCCAGGACCGCCTCGGGGCTGTCCAGGGTCGTGTCCTTCAGATCGGCCGTCATCAGATTCGTGCCGCCAGCCTGCATGACAAACACCGGGAAGCGGCCCGCATCCGGCGGGACGCCGAAGCCATAGACCTTGTTGGCCTTGTCGCTCAGCTTGGTGGCCGCAGCCTTGAGATCTTCCCACTTCCAGGCGTTGGTCGGCTCGGCGATGCCGGCCTTCTTGAACAGGTCCTTGTTGTAGAACAGGGCCAGGGTGTTGAAGTCCTTGGCGATGCCATACAGCTTGCCCTGGCTCGAGAACGCGTCGACCAGGCCCTTCGCGAAGTCTTCCTTCTTGACGTTGTTCTTGGCCATCTGGTCATCCAGCGGGGAGAGCAGGCCCTTGTTGACGAAGAAGGGGAAGTCGGACACGTCGACGTAGAACAGGTCGGCCGCGTCGCCGCTGGCGAGCTGGGCCTTGATCTTGGTCCCGTAGTCGTCGGCGATCGGCTCGTACTTGATCTCGATGTCCGCGTTCTTGGACATGAAGTCGTACATCAGGCCCTTGAGCAGATTGGTCTCGGCCGGGCTGGAAACGAAGCCGGTGATGCGCACGACCGTTTTCTTGGCCGGCACTTCCTTGATGACTTCCTTCGGGACTTCCTTGATGACCTCTTTGGTCACGACGACGTCGCGCGGCACTTCTTTGATCACTTCCTTGATGACGGTGACCGGGGTAGGCGGCGTGCTGGCGCCGCAGGCGGCCAGCAGCATCATTGCGGCGGCGCCGAAGGCCAGGCTTTTGTAGATTTTCGTATTCATGTCTCTCTCTCACTCCTTGTGGAATGGCTTGGATTACGGTTGCATTCGTGGAATGCGCAGATGGGAAGCGTGATGGGTGATTGGTGATTGGCGCCTGCCCGGCAAAGGACATGACCGACGCCGGTCACCGGTTACTTCATTCCGTTTACCTCCTCGAGAATCTGGGCGAATAGCGCCGCAGACCAGAGCTGCGCAAAGCACAGGCCGCTCGGAATCAGTTCTTCAAACAGGCCGAGCTGCCCCGACTGAAGCGTCGTCGCGATGTTGAGCAGCAGCCGCTCAGCCAGCCCGCGCCGGCCCGATCGGGCCGCGACCAGAGCCAGCAAACCGGTGGGAAGCGTCCACACCCGTTCCTCGACGTCCTTTGTATGCGGCATACCGTCGGCATTCAGCCATTCGGCCTCGACCGCGTCCAGCACCCGGGCGGCGTGCCCCGGACTCGCCAGGCCCGTCTCGAGCGGCACGATCTGGGTCCAGTGCCGATCGAGCCTCCGCGCGCCGTCATAGCCGAGCGAGTCGGCGTAGAAGCCCGCCTCCTCGATCCACCAATCCCGCTCGAAGTTGGCCTCGATGGCGCCGGCCCAGGCCGCGATCCGGCGAAGGTCGTCGGCGACCTGCAACGACGGCCGGCGCGCCTGCCAGGCGCAGGCCATCTCCTCCAAACACCGCAGCGCGCGATGGGTGTAGCAGACCGAATCGAGCTTGAGCGCCAGCATGCCTTCGCGCTCGATCATGGCGTTGCCGTGCGGATAGTCGGGATAGGCCGAGTTCGCCCAGGTGAAGCCGGCCCGCAGGTGGTTAAGGACGGCCGCCCGGCAGGCCGGATAGAACGCATCAGCGAGTTCGTCGGCGGCGGGCAAGTTCGGGAGGGCTGCGTCATCCATTTGCGAACTCGCCCGCCAGAGGGCGTGGGCGGCGATAACAAACTGAGGCGTCTCCTGGGTGTTGCCCGGATGGAAAGTAGATCCGTCGGGCAAAACCTCGTGCGGGACGCGCCCGGCCTGGCGCAGGGCCACATCGCGTAACGCTTCCAGCGCGCTCAGGGCCAGATCGGACCGCCCGGCGGCGATCAGGCCGGGCACGCTGTAGGCGATGTCGCAGCCAAACAGATTCGGATATTCGGGCAGCCCGGCAATCGCATAACGTCCAGCAACGTTCACCGCCTCGAGCAGCTTGATGTTGAGCAGGGCGCACAAATGCGCATCTCGAAGATGACGATCCGAGGTCGCCAGCCCGCGATCCAGGACGTCGAGATAGGCGTTTTCCTTGCGCACGCGGCG
>JBKJQK010000460.1:0-3593 GCA_046594095.1 Anaerolineae bacterium
AGGGGCGTGTCGACCCACACGATCGAATTTGAGATGCCGGGAATGGCGACTTCGAGCTCGTCCAGGCGGGGCCGATAGCGGGGCCGGTGGGCAACCGCGATCTGGGCGAGCTCAAGGATGCGGCGCGGCTGCTGCCAGCGCGGCATGTCGATCAGCGCGTCAGCGCCCACGATGAACCAGAACTCATGCTCCGGGTAGCGCGTCAGCAGCGTCTCAAAGAGTGTTACGGTGTAGTGCGGTGGCGGGCGCTCGACGTCGGCCAGGCAAATCTCAAAGTTGTCGTTGTCCTCGGTCGCCAGGCGGGTCATCGCCACCCGGTGCTCGGCAAGCGACGTGTTTGACTTGTGGGGCGGTTGGCCAACGGGCGTAAACCACACTCGATCCAGACCGAGTTGGGCCCGGGCCTGGTCGGCGATCACGAGATGGCCGATGTGCGGCGGGTCAAACGTGCCGCCAAGGATTCCGATGCGCATTTCGCCTTAGTCGCCCCATTCCAGTTCGTAGTCGCCGATATACACCGTATCGCCCTTTGCCACGCCCAGTTTCTCAAGGGCCGGGCCGGCCCCGCTGCGCTCGAGCGAGCGCTGGAAGCGCTGAATTGACTCGTCCAGGTCCCAGCGGGTGATTTGAGCCCGCCGCTCGAGATATTGGCCGACGATCCGAAAGCCGCCGCCATCGCGGATGATCTCGAAGCCACCGTCGTCGGTGCCGTCGCCGGCCGTCAACGTGGGAATGACTTCCGTCTCGATGAGGGCGGGCAGCGCGTCCAATACGCGGACAGCCGCATTCAGGAGTTCCTTCACATTCTTGCGCGCCGCGGCGCTGATGGCCATGATCTCGGCCGGCCCGCCCTCGGCGGCCTTTGGCGTGATCGAAGACGCAAACAGCTCGAAGGCGGCCTGCGCGTCGGGCAGATCCATTTTGGTCAGCGCGACGATCTGGGGTTTCTCGTCCAGGCCATGCCCGAACGCAGCCAGTTCGGCGTTGATCGTATTGAAATCCAGGAGCGGGTCTTCGCTCAAGCCGTCGATGAGGTGGATGAGCACACGGGTGCGCTCGATATGGCGCAGAAACTCGTGGCCGAGGCCTTTGCCCGCGCTGGCGCCTTCAATGAGACCCGGGATGTCGGCCAAAACCACCGCCCGATCCGCCGCGACCTCGGCCACGCCGAGATTGGGCTGCAGCGTCGTAAAGGGATAGTTGGCGATCTTTGGGGTGGCGGCCGTGAGGGCGGCCAGGAGGGTGCTCTTACCGGCATTGGGCAGGCCGACGATGCCAATATCGGCGATCAATTTCAGCTCGAGACGGACGTCGCGGGTATCCCCCGGGGTGCCGTTCTCGGCGTGGTTGGGCGCCTGGTTGGTCGACGTCGCGAACATGGCGTTGCCGCGCCCGCCGCGCCCGCCCTTGGCGATGATGAGCTGTTGCTCGTGCGCGGTCACATCACCGAGGATGCCGCCGGTGGCAATGTCATACACCACCGTGCCCAACGGCACGGGCACATACAGCGGCTTGCCAGACTTGCCGGTCATGTTCTTGCGCGCGCCGGCCGCGCCATCCGGCGCAAACCAGCGCCGCTTGTGTTGAAACGACATCAGGGTGTTCAGGTGCCGGTTGCCGACCATGATCACGTCGGCGCCGCGCCCGCCATTGCCCCCATCCGGTCCGCCCATGGGCGTCATCGACTCGCGGCGCCAGCTGACAACGCCATCGCCGCCGCGCCCCGCCCGAATGGCGAGGATTGCTTCATCGTAGAACATAAGCGCACAGCATACCTCAGTGCCGCTAGAATCTGGCCTTACATGAACACACGCTTGCGCGCGATTACATTGGTTTTTGCGGCCGCATTGCTTACCCTGACCCCGGCGGTGGGTGCTCTGGCCGAGAGCCCGCCGCCCGGGCCAGACCGTCCTGGGCTGGCCCCGGATCCGGTGGCGCCCTGGGTGCTTGAGAAAACGGCGGCCGGCGGAGAGGCCGAGTTCCTGGTCGTGCTTGCCGAGCAGGCCGACCTGCGCGGCGCGGATCTGCTGAATACCCGGATTGAGAAGGGGCGGTATGTCGTGGACCGCTTGCGCGAGGTGGCGGCCCGAACGCAGGGGCCACTGGAAGTGGCGTTAAAGGCCGCCGGCGCGCCACATCAGGCTTTCTATGTCGTGAACGCCATCCTGACCCGGGGCAAGCGCGACCTGGTCGACGCCCTGGCGCGCAGAACCGATGTGCTCCGAATCGATGGCAATCCCGTGGTTAGGGCGCGTCCCGAGGTTCAAGTGGCCGCCCAGCCGGATGGCGCGGCCGCGCCGGACGCGATCGAGCCCGGCATCAGCTATGTCGGCGCGCCCCTGGTGTGGACGATGGGCTACACCGGGCAGGGGGTCGTGGCGGGTGGACAGGACACGGGCTATAACTGGACGCATCAGGCCCTGATCCGGCAATACCGCGGATGGGATGGGTCGACCGCCAGCCATGATTACAACTGGCACGATTCGATTCATGTTAACAACGGCAACTGCCCGGCCGACGGCACGGCCCCGTGCGACGACGATCAGCATGGCACGCACACGATGGGCACGTTTGTGGGCGACGACGGTGTCGGCAACCAGATCGGAATGGCGCCCGGGGCGCGCTGGATTGGCTGCCGCAATATGGACGCCGGGAATGGCACTCCGACGACATACCTCGAATGCTTCGATTTTTTCCTCGCGCCATATCCCGTGGGCGGCACGCCAGCCCAGGGCAATCCGGACCTCTCACCTGACGTGACCAATAACTCGTGGGGCTGCCCGACCTGGGAAGGCTGCAACCTCGGCAATTGGGACACGATGCGCCTGGCGATCGCCGCGCACCGGGCAGCCGGGATCATGACCGTGGCCTCGGCTGGAAATGCGGGCTCGGGTTGCAGCAGCGTGAATGACCCGCCCGGCTTGTTTGATGAGTCGTATAGCGTGGGCGCGATCAGTTCATCCGGGGGCGGGCTCGCCGGCTTCAGCAGCCGCGGCCCGGTTGCTATCGACGGCAGCAACCGCCCCAAGCCGGATATCACAGCACCGGGCGTCAGTGTTCGATCGAGCTATTTCAGCACCTATGGCTATCTGTCCGGCACGTCGATGGCCGGCCCGCATGTGGCCGGCGCGGTAGCGCTGCTGTGGTCGGCCCGCCCGCTGATCAAGGGTCAGGTGTCCTTCACCGAGGACGTCCTGAACCAATCCGCCACCCATGTCAGCGTGACCAATACCTGCAGCAGCAACGGCTGGCCAAACAACCTCTATGGCTACGGTCAACTGAACGTGAAGGCGGCGATCGACAGTGTGCCGGCTGGAAGCGCAGTGATCACGGGCGCGGTCTCGACCCAGGCCGGCGCCCCGATCTCCGGCGCGCTCGTCCTGGCCACCCATCCGACCGCCACGTTGAGCTTCGCCGGTCTGACGGACGCGCTGGGTTTCTATACACTCACCGTTGTGCCCGGGGTCTATACGATGACGGCATCGGCGGCGTCGTCTGTATCAACCACGATCGCCGGCGTAGGCGCGATCTCGACTTCCATAATGCGACAGGACTTTGTTCTGTCGGTCGGCGGCGTCATCACCGGCGTCGTT
>JBKJQK010000114.1:0-11773 GCA_046594095.1 Anaerolineae bacterium
TTTCTCGCCATGTGCCCGTTGTTCCTGCTCAAGCTCCTGTGTCAGGCGGTTCACTTGCTCGGAAATACCTTGTATCAAATCGACGATCCTGCCCACTTCAGAAGTTGCCCGCTGATCCCAATCTGTGACCCCGTCATACGTCGAAATCGTTTTCAGCTCAGCCATCAACGCGTGATAGTGGTCGTCGTTATAGGTGACAACTTGTCCAGGGGTCGTGTCCATCAATTCCTCCAACTTGCAAGCGTATGAACCAAAAACACAACGTATTCTAGACCCCTTGCCGTTTTGCGCGCCGCGCGCCCTGGGCCTTCTGGGCGCGTTTGGGCAGGTTTTACAATTGGGACTATGTATGTAAGCATTGACCCCCGCTTTAACAAGATGGCGCAAGTCATCGTTAACTACTCGATCGCCGTCAAGCCAGGCCAGATGGTCTACATCTGGTCTCAAACCCCCGCCGCCCCGCTCATGCTCGAGCTCTACAAAGAAGTGCTCAGGGCCGGCGGCAACGCTTTCATGCGCGCCGATATCCCCGGCAGCCAGGAGATCCTCCTCCAGCACGGCAGCGAGTGGGCGCTCAAAAATCCCACCGCCGTCGAAGCCCTCTCGGTCGAGGAAGGCAAGTTCGACGCCTATATCCGCATCGGCGCCGAGACCAACACCCGCCGCCTCACCAACGCCGACCCCGACAAGATGCAGCTCGTGCAGACCAGTCTCCGCCCCACGCTCAACAAACGCATGGAGCGCAGCGCCGAGGGCAGCTATAACTGGTGCGTCACCCTCTTCCCCACCGATGCCTACGCCATGGACTCGGATATGAGCCTGGCCGACTTCACCGAATTCGTCTTCAGCGCCTGCATGCTCAATGACCCCGACCCCGTCGCGCGCTGGAAGGAGATGGGCGCCCGCCAGCAGGTCTATGTCGACTTTCTCAACGGCCGCAAACGCATCGACGTGAAGGGCCCCAACGTCAACCTGACCATGAGCATCGAGGGCCGCATTTTCAAGAACAGCCAGGGCCTGCGCAATTTCCCCGATGGCGAGATCTTCACCGGCCCGGTCGAAGATTCGGTCAACGGCTGGATTCGCTACGACTACCCATGCGTCTATCAGGGCCGCGAGGTCCAGGGCGTCGAGCTCACGTTTGAGAACGGCCGGGTGACCAAAGCCACCGCCAAAAAGGGCGAGGACTTCCTGATCAAGGTCCTCGACACCGACTATGGCGCGCGCACGTTGGGCGAATTCGCCATCGGCACGAATTACGGGATCACCCGCTTCTCGCGCAATATCCTGTTCGACGAGAAGATCGGCGGGACCATACACATGGCCGTCGGCAGCGGCTACCCCGACACCGGCGCGAAGAACAAGAGCGCCGTGCACTGGGACATGATCGCCGGCGTCCAGACGGACACGACCATCGCCGCGGATGGAATCGTGTTCTATAAGGACGGGAAGTTCGTGATCTGACCCCGCCCCTTTGGTCTTCCCTTCTTCTGTCTAGCGGCGAGAGTCAACGGCCGTCCAAGCCGCGGTGACGGCCTCGGCCCGATTGCGGGCGTGAAGTTTGGCCAGGATGTTGTGCAGGTGGCGTTTGACCGTGCCGGGCGCCACGTAAATCCGACCGGCAATCTCGCGGTTTGACAGCCCGGCCCGGACCAGGTCCAATACCTCCCGCTCGCGCAGGCTGAGCGGCGCTGGGACACCCGCTGGCAATGCCGGTGATTGCGCGGTTGCGTCGGTAATGATGTCTAGTTCAATGGCTGGCGTGGCCCGGAAGGAGGCGTCGTGATCTCGGCCGGCGCTTCCGGCTCGTCGAGTGCCTCCGATCGATCGGCCGCGCGCCGGGACTGGCGAGGCAACGGTGCGGCGACGACCCGCCGCTCACGGCCCTGATCCTCGATCCGATGCACGGCGCCATCTAGGCGCGCGCCCTCTTCGACCACCGGATTAAGCGCCGGAACAATCCGCACATCGACCACCAGCGTTGCGGTCGCCACTTGAGTCGGGACCGGCGTGGCGGCTTCGGGCGTCAGGCGCGGGCGGGTCAGTGGATTCAGGCTGAGCGAGGCCACAAACAACGCGATGCTGACCACAGCCGCGCTGGCCAGCCGCGAAGCCGGTAACAGCCAGCGCCCCGGACGCTCCGGGTTTTGCGGCTGCGCCAGACGGCTCTGCAGCCGTGTCCAGGCCTCGCCTGAGGGCTTCGCCTGCGTGGCGCGGGCCCTGAGCGACTCGTTCAGGCGCTGGCGCACTTGCGCGAGTTCCTCCCACTCCCTGCGACAATCGGGGCAACAGGCAACGTGGGTCTGCAACACCTGGCGTTCCGACCGAGTGACCTCGTCGTTTGACCACGCCACAAACAAGTCCCGGGCTTCGCGGCAATTCATCCCGGCACCGCCCCACTGGCGCGATCCGCCAGCGCCGGCGCGACGAGCGGTCCCAGCTCTTCCCGCAGCGCATGGATGGCCTCATTCAAACGCGACTTGACCGTCCCGATCGGGATGTCCAGAACGGTTGAAATCTCAGCATAGGACAATTCCCAGTAGTAGCGAAGCACAACAACGGCGCGCTTTTTGCCGCTCAATCGCAGTACGCACCGCCACACCATGTCGGGAGCTTCGAGCCGTTCTTCGTGATGGCGCTGGGCGATGTCGGCCGTGTTGAGCGCGAACTCGAGCGGTAACAGAATCAGGCGCCGGCGCCAGCTCAGGCAATAGTTGGTGGTAATCCGATACAGCCAGGTGCTGAAGGCGGCCTTTTCCGGACGATACGTCGCAAGCGAGCGGCGCACGAGGATAAAGACTTCCTGCAGCGCATCCTCTGCTTCCTCGGATCCGCCCAGAAGAAGGAAAGCGGTCTTGTAGACCAGGTTCTTGTACTGCTGAAAGAGCGTGCCAAAGGCCGACGGGTCACCCGCCAATGTCCGGCCGATCAGCACCATCACCTCGCTTTGCATCTTTGGAGAACTATACGTGAGCGGCGTCCGGATGTTCGGCGGGGTGTTGCGCCAAACCGCCGGCCGGCGTATAAACAAGGGATGGGGACGGCCTTATCCGGCCGAAGTGCCATGCCAAATCTTGTAACCAACCTCGACACCCTTGAGACCCTGATCGACGCCCGCGAGCCCGATGTCCGCGCGCTGCTGCCCGAACCCGGGCGCTTCGCCCGCCTGCGGGCGGAGGCGGCCGCGCTCGAGGCGCGCTACCCCGACCCCTCCGCGCGACCCGCCCTCTTCGGCGTCCCGATCGCGGTCAAGGACATCTTCCACGTCGAGGGCTTCGTCACCCGGGCCGGCAGCCGCTTGCCCGAGGACCTTCTTCAGGGTCCCGAAGCCGCCAGCGTGACGGCCCTCAAGCAGGCCGGCGCGCTGATCCTGGGCAAGTCCGTGACAACCGAGTTCGCCTACTTCGGGCCGGGACCGACCCGCAACCCGCGCGATGTGACCCGCACCCCGGGCGGGTCGAGCAGCGGATCCGCCGCCGCCGTCGCCGCCGAATATGCGCCGCTGGCGCTGGGCACCCAGACCATCGGCTCTATCATCCGGCCGGCCTCGTTCTGCGGGGTGTATGGCTACAAGCCGAGCTACGAGCGCGTCTCCCGCGCCGGCGTCATCCCGTTGTCCCCGTCCAACGACCATGTCGGGCTGCTGGCCGCCGACCTCTCAATCCTGGAACAGGGCGCCGGCGCCATCGTGGCCGGCTGGAATCGCGACCCGGCCGAGTGGGGCGCCTCCCGCCCGACGCTGGGTGTGCCCGAGGGGCCATTCCAGCGCCGGTGCGGGGTGGAGATGGAGGCCAGCTTCCGCAATACTTGCGCGGCCCTGATCCATGCCGGCTACAGCGTGCGATCCATCCCGATGTTCGCCGATTTTGAGGCCATTCGCGAGCGCCAGTACGCGCTGGTCGCCTTCGAGGCCGCCGAGGTCCACAAGACCTGGTTCGCCGCCCACCGCGATCTGTATCACCCGAAGACCGCTGAGCTGATCGAGCGCGGCCAAACCGTCAACGCCGGCGTGGCGGCGGCGGCCCGCGACGCGCGCCTTGTCCTTCGCGATGAGATCCAGCGTGTGATGCGCGTCGAGCGGATCGACGCCTGGCTCTCGCCCGCCGCGGTCGGCCCGGCGCCGCTGGGCCTGGAGGCCACCGGCGATCCGGTCATGAACCTGCCCTGGACCCAGGCTGGCTTGCCGGTGCTTGGGCTGCCCATGGGCGACGACGCGGACGGCATGCCGCTAGGCCTGCAACTCACCGGAGCATTTGGGGCCGATGAGGCCCTGCTGGCCTGGGCGGCCGGCATCGACGAGCACCTCGTCGATGGGTGACGGTCACCCTCCCAACGCCAAACATACATACGTCATTCCCGCGAATACCGAACGCAGCGAATGCCCTGTGCCCCCTACCTATCCGTCATTCCCGCGAAAGCGGGAATCCACAAGTCATACTCGTCGAGCCTCTGCGTTTTGCGGCGGCTCTGATCGGGCTGTGGTTCTGGAGTCCCGCTTTCGCGGGAATGACGGTTCAGGAAAGCGGCCGGCCACCGAATCCGTCCAGTCATGACCAATCCCCCATCCACCCTCCCCGCCGCCCTCCGCCATCACGCGCGCACCACGCCAAACAAACGCTTCCTCGACTTTGAGGGCGCCGTCTGGACATATGCCCAAATGCAGTCTCGGGCCGAGGCGGTCGCCCGAGCCGTTGTTGCATGGGGGATTCAACCCGGCGAGCGGGTGGCCCTGTATCAGGAGTCTTCGCCAGATTTCCTGGCTTGCTATTTCGGCGCGCATCTGGCAGGCGGGGTCGTTGTCCTCGTCAACCACCAGTACCGTCAAACGGAACTGCGCCACATCCTCGCCGACTCAGGCGCGCGGATCTGCCTGGCGGGCGAAGCCCAGAGGTCCGAGCTCGCCCTCGCCCGCGAAGAAGCGCCGGCCCTCACGCGGGTCCTGACGCTCGGCCCGGAATTCGAATCGTTTGTCCAATCCGCGCCCACGGATGCGCCCCTACGCGTGCCGGCTCCAAACGACGCAGCCATCATCGCTTACACGTCTGGGACCACCGGCCGCAGCAAAGGCGCCCTGCTCCTCCACCGCAACACGCTCAGCAACGCCGAGAATGTCACCGAGGCCTGGGGCTGGACGTCCAACGATCATCTGCTCCATATGCTGCCGCTCTTCCACGCCCATGGCTTGATGGTCGGCATCCACGGCACCATCCTGCGGGGTTCGAGTTGCGAGCTGCATCGCCAGTTCAGCGCTGCCGCCGCCTTCGATCGCCTGCTCAGCGGCGAATTCTCGATGTTCTTTGGCGTGCCCACCATGTACACCCGCCTTATCGCCGAGGCCGAGGCCCGCCACCGACGGCCGCCGCCGCTGCGCCTCTATGTGGCCGGCAGCGCCGCGCTGAGCCTGCAGACCTTTGCCGATTTCGAGCGCCTCTTCGGCCAGCGCATCCTGGAGCGCTATGGGATGACCGAGACAATCATGAACATGACCAACCCGCTGAACGGCGAACGCCGGCCGGGGACGGTCGGCCGGCCCTTCCCGCGCCAGGAGGCCCGCATCGTCGATCTGCGCACCCGCCGTGTTTTGGGGCCCGAAGAGATCGGCGAGATCGAGGTGCGCGGCCCGCACGTCTTCGCCGGCTACCTCAACCGCCCGGACACGACCGCCGAGAGCTTCGACCCGGACGGCTGGTTCAGGACCGGCGACCTTGGCCAGGTCAGCGCCGACGGCTACTACGCCATCACTGGGCGGGCAAAGGAACTGATCATCAGCGGCGGCTACAACATCTATCCGCGCGAGGTCGAGGAGGCGCTCCAAAGCTGCCCGGGCGTTGCCGAAGCCGCCGTTTTCGGCCAACCCGATCCGGAGTTTGGCGAGAGGGTGTGCGCGGCGGTTGTGCGATCCGACCCGGCCCTGACCGTCAAAACGGTCATCGAGCATTGCCAGACGCAGCTCGCCGGCTACAAGAAACCCAGACGGGTCTTCTTCGTCGATGCCCTGCCTCGAAACGCGATGGGCAAGGTCCAGAAAAACACCCTGGCCGAGGGCTTCACTCAAACATAAACTCGCGCCTATAATGTAAAGGCCATGACGCAAACGCCAGCTAAACGCTATTCGTTTTCAGGGTTGCTGCGGCGCGATTGGCGGGAGTGGTTGACGTTCCTTCTGTTTGTAGGCCCCAATCTTGGCCTGTTCGTCGTCTTCACCTACTACCCGCTGATCCGCAACGTGCTCCTGTCGTTCCAGGATTACAACTCGTTTACCGACGAGGGCGAGTTCATCGGGCTGACGAATTTCGTCGATGTCTTCACCGACAGCCAGACCAGCGTCATTCTGCGCAATACCTTGGTCTTCACGGTCGCCGTCGTTGGCATCATCCTCATCGTTGGCCTGCTGGTGGCGCTCCTGCTCAACCAGAAGTTGCTCTTCCGGAATGGGGTGCGCAGCCTGATTTTCTCGCCGACCGTGCTGGCCGGCTCGGCCGTGGCGGTGGTGTGGATTTACATCTTTGACCCGCGGAACGGGCTCATTTTGCAATTGGCCAAGCCCTTTGCCCTCAACCCGCCCCGCTGGCTCTATGACCCGGCGACGGCGATGTTATCGTTGATCATTGTGTATGTCTGGAAGAACCTCGGCTACGCCGCGGTGATTTACATTGCCGGGCTGCAGGCCATCCCCGGAGATTTGTATGAAGCTGCCCGGGTCGATGGCGCAAACGGTTGGGATCGCTTCCGGCACGTCACCATTCCCGGGCTTTCCCCGGTGACGTTCTTCCTCGCCGTAACGAGCGTGCTCAATTCCTTCCAGGCGTTCGACCTGATTCGGGTAATGACCGGCGGCGGCCCGGTGAACACAACCAACGTGCTGATCTATCGGCTATACGAGCTCGGCTTTGGCACCAATGCCTCCATTGGTCGAGCGTCTGTGATCGGCCTGGTTCTCTTCGCCATCATGCTGGTCGTCACCATCCTCCAACTCCGCTATCTTGAGCGCCGCGTGAGTTACTCCTAGCCATCATGTCACTGCGAACACAGTCCTATATCACCAAGACGCTCAGCTACCTGGGTATGGCATTGCTCGTCATTGTCATCGGGCTTCCGGTGTTCTGGCTTATCACCGGAGCGCTCAAAGGCAACAAAGAGATCCTGACCGCCAATCCGCAGTTCCTGCCGCAAACCCTGCAGCTTGATAACTTTGCCCGGGCCTGGACAGGCGCAAAGTTCAGCAATTACTACGTCAACAGCATCGCGACGACGTTGATGGGCACAACCGCCGAAGTGATCATGGCGATCACCACCGCCTATGCGCTGGTGTTTGTGCGCTTCCCCTTCCGAAACGCCGTCTTCGTCCTGCTGCTGATCGCGCTGATGGTACCCGAGCAGGTCGTGATTGTGCCGAACTTCCTGACCATCGCCCGGATGGGCCTGCTGATCACCAAGGGCAGCGCCCTCGACATCGGCGACTTCGTGCGGGGCTGGCTGGCCATCTTCCTGCCCGGGGCGTCGATCGCCTTTGGGACCTTTCTGCTCCGCCAGTATTTCAGGACGATTCCGATGGACTTGACCGACGCAGCCAAGGTTGACGGAGCCAGCCACTTCTCGACCATGATGAATGTCGTCGTCCCGGTGGCGATGCCGGCCATCGCCACCGCCGGTCTGCTGTCCTTCACCGCCAAATGGAACGAGTATCTGTGGCCGCTCATCGTCACCTACTCGGACCAGCTCCGCACGCTGCCGATCGCCATCTCGCGCCTGCTCGACGCCGAAGGCAACACCGAGTGGGGGGTGGTCATGGCCGGCGCTTTGTTTGTTGTTGTTCCTGTCGTCATCGTCTTTCTGTTCGTCCAGCGTTTCGTCGTGGAAGGCATTGCCGCGGGCGCAGTCAAGGGATAATGTTCGTTTACCGGTCGGCGAGCTTCGCCGACCGGCCAAAAAATGGAGGCCAGGATGTCCAATCTAAACAAGAATCTGATGAATGCGCCGATCTCACGCCGCAAGTTGCTGCGCGGATTTGGTTTTGGCGCCGGCGCGGCTGCGCTGGCTGCCTGCGGGACCGGCGCCGCGCCCGCCCCGACCAGCGCCCCGGTCGTCGTCAAGAACCCCGGCT
Source organism: Anaerolineae bacterium (assembly GCA_046594095.1). GTDB lineage: Bacteria > Chloroflexota > Anaerolineae > J036 > Brachytrichaceae > Brachythrix. The sequence goes on from JBKJQK010000114.1 coordinate 8,105, forward strand.
CGGTCGTCGAGCTCGTCTACTGGGGCTTCAGTGGCGGCGTCAACGAAAAGACCGACGGCGAAGTTGCCGCCAAGTTCAATGCGTCGCAGAAGGACGTGAAGGTAACGGTCCAGGTTCAGGGCAACTACGAGGAGACCGCCAACAAGCTGACCAACGCGCTCGCGGCCAAGCAGGCCCCGGATATGGCCTTGCTTTCGGACGTGTGGTGGTTCAAGTTTGTGCGCGCCAAGGCGCTCCTGGGATTGAACGACTTCATCGCCGCCGAGAAGATGAACACCGGCGATTTTGTCGAATCGCTCTGGAACGAGGGCGTGCGCAAGGGCGTCCAGTACTGGGTACCGTACGCCCGCTCAACCCCGCTCTTCTATTACAACGCCGACATGTTCTCGGCCGCCGGCATCCAGAAGGCGCCGACGACCTGGAAAGAGATGGTCGACATCGCGCCGAAACTGACCAAGAAGGAAGGGGATACCATCAAGGTTGCGGCGTTTGCCCATCCTGACGGCGCGTCGTACATCGCCTGGCTGTTCCTGTGCGTGGCCTGGCAGTATGGCGGCGGCTACAGCGATCAGTCCCTGACCAAGTACATGCTGACCGACCCCGACACGGTTCGGGCCGCTCAGTTTTACGCGGATAGCATCAACAAGGAAAAGTGGGCGATCCTTTCGAAGGACCCCCAGAAGGACTTCATCTCAGGCCTGACCGCCACGGCGATGATGTCCACGGGCAGCCTCGGCGGCGTATTGAAGGACGCCCAGTTCAAGGTCGGCACGGCCTTCCTCCCGATGGAGAAGAACTTCGGCTGCTGCACCGGCGGCTCCGGCATCGGCGTACTGGCCACGACCCCGAAGGAAAAGGCCCAGGCCGCCACCAAGTTCATCAACTATATGACGGGCAACGAGGGCGGCGCCTACTTCTCGCAGAACACCGGCTACATGCCGGTGCGCAAGAGCACGGCGGAAACCGATTCGTACAAGGCCTTCTTCGCAAAGTTCCCGCAGGCCAAGACCGCCGTTGAGCAGCTCCCCAAGACCCGGGCTCAGGATGGCGCGCGCGTCTTCATCCCCGGCGGCGACCAGATCATCGGAAAGGGCTTGGAGCGCATCACGGTCGGCAAAGAAGACCCGCTTGCTGTTTGGAAGGACATCACCGCCCAGCTTGAGAAGGAAGGCGAGCCGGTGAAGAAGGACATCGCCGCGCTCGGGTAGATTCAACCGCTTCTTACGCATCGCATGTCAATGCGCGATATGCGATGCGGTAACGACAATGCGCTCGGCCCCACAGCCGGGCGCATTGGGTTTTTCCAGCCGATTTGGTTTTGACGACCGGCACTGCGCATTTCATGGAAAGTAGAAAGCACCCCCGATCGGCGTGCATCGGCGCACGCCCATTCCTACACGCGGCCGTACCCCGATGCACGCAGTCGAGGGGCGCGGGATACCGCGCGGCGCGCTCTTCCGGGTGGCCTGGAAGCATCCCGAGTGGGTTGATGCGCCCATCGTCATGCTTGCCCGTTCGGCCGTGGCGGTGTCGGACTCGGAACGACAGATGTGAAAGGGCACGTCGGCCAAACTCACCCCTCACGCCCCGAGAAAATCGTCGACCGATTCCGCAACCGTCATCACCCCGTCCAGAATCAAACGTTCGTAGCGGGTCGCCCACTGAAACAGCTGTGAGCGCGCCTGGCGCAGTTCGATCACCTGCAACCGGGCCAGTGGACCGCCCTCGTCCAGATACCCGCTGTCCGTGAAATCACGCTCGGCCCGGGCCCGGTCGTAGTCGAGGCGGATGAGTTTCCCCGCCCACGCGCCATCCCGAAATTCGCACTGGGCATACCCGGCCCTCGGATCGCCATCAAATGGCATACCCACCGCGCCAGCGTTGATGACCAGCGTCCCGTTCACCTGGCGTAGCGCCTGGATGTGAGTGTGGCCGACGCAAAACAATGCCGGCGCAGGTTCACCGATTTTCCCCGCAACTTGCTCGTCCGGTGTGTTCGGGAAGATGCAATCACGGTTGTGCAGCATCGAGGCATGCGCCATCCGGACCAGGCCGGCATCCGGGCTCAGTTCGGAAAAGCGATCCATCCGCCGGTCGGCATCCTCGTCGACGGGCGCGATGGAGCCGGCCCCAAACTCAATCCCGTATGGCATTGCTTCGAGCGGGCCGATATCGCCGCGCAACTGGGTGTAGGTCCAGAATGAGGACTGAAACAGATCGGCCATGATCCCTTCGCGCGGCGCATCGGGCGAGGCGTGCTTGATGACATAGTCCTCATGGTTGCCCCGGATGAGGCGCCAGCCGTGATCGCGCGCGCGACCCAACGCGAAGTCCAGACAGGCCACTGGGCGCGGACCGCGGTTGACGATATCGCCGGCGACAACAACCGCGTCGGGTCGCCAGGCGTCGATGTCGGCGGCGACTGCCTCGAGCGCGGCGATATTCGAATGTATGTCGGACAGGACCGCCAGCTTCATGATGCCTGGGCGGCTTTCGCCTCGCGCCACAGCGCCATGAGCTGGCCCACCGCTGTCTGCTTCATGTCCAACCCGCGCGCGCGGGCCAGCGCCTCGACACCCCGGAAGCGCCGGCCAAATTTCCGGTTTGCCCCGCGCAACGCCAGCTCGGCGTCGATACCCTGTCCGATCGCGTAATTCACCAGGGTAAAGAGCAAATCGCCCAGCTCTTCGGACAAATGAGCAGGCTCGGTCGCGGCGACCACTTCGCGCAGCTCTTCGCGCACCTTGCGCAGGCGCTGATCGGCCGTCTCCCACTTGAAGCCCGCCCGCTCAGCCCGCTGCTGCAATTTCTGGGCATGGGCGAGGGCCGGCAGCGCGGGCGACACACCGTCCAGGGCCGACTCGCGGGCCGCGCCTTTGTCAGCATGCTCCTTGCGCTTGATGGCATCCCAGTTGGTCAGTACCTCGCCCACACTCGAGACCTTGAGCTCGCCAAAGACGTGCGGGTGGCGACGCTTGAGTTTTTCGTCCACCGCCGCGATCACGTCGCTCATCCGGAACGCCTCAGCCTCGGTCGCAAGCTGGGAGTGAAAAATGATATTGAAAAGCAGGTCGCCCAGCTCTTCCTTGAGCGCCTGCGGGTCGTCCGCGTCGATGGCGTCGAGGACCTCGCAAGTCTCCTCGAGCAGGCCTTCGCGCAGCGAAGCGTGGGTCTGCTTTTGGTCCCACGGGCAGCCATCCGGGGCGCGCAGGCGGGCCATCGTCTCCTGGAGTTCCTCGAAGCTCGCCGCCCCCCAACCGCCCAGCCGCGGCAGCGCCGGCACATACAGCGAGGTCAGGTGATCAAATACATCGCGCCGGTCAAGAGCGTGCAGCGGCACGGACACGACGCCCAGGCGCCGGCCGGGGCGGGCATCGTCGGCGGCGTTGACAACCCGCACAACGTGCTCGGGCGGGTACTGGTTCATCAAGGTTAGCTTGGCGTCCGAGGCGATCGCGCGCGAGTAGATCTGGGCCACCAGAGCGGGCCTGTCGGGGTTGAGCGGAGGATGGTGCAGCGCCGCCAGGTCAAGGGCGTCACAAATCTGAAGCCCCTCGAGCGGGTCGACCCCGGCCCCGCCGCTCAACGTCAACGCCTCAAGGCTGGGCTCGACAAACGACAGGCCGGACACGATCCGGATCGGAATGCCAGCCTCGCACGCCCGTGCCA
>JBKJQK010000130.1:0-3912 GCA_046594095.1 Anaerolineae bacterium
CAGCGCCGGACAACCGGGATGAACCCAACGCGGGCCTCTATGTTGCGCCACTGGGCGCGCTCGCATGGGCGATTTCATTGACGCGCACGGGCGCGCCCAGTGACGCAACATAGAGGCCCGCGTTGGGTTCATCCCGGTTGTCCGGCGCTGTGTTTGTGCCGGCCGACAGGGCGGCTGAGGTCTTGAGCCATTCAGCGCCAGGACGGCGCAATTCAAGGGTCGTGGCCGCCATCACGGCGGGGAGGTAATTTTGGCTGGCCCAGAGGATGGTCCGATTCGGCCGTAGAGCCGGATCTCCCAGCAGGGTGAAGGTGTCGAGCAGGTCGAGATTCTGGCCGTTTGCGGCCAGGGTCATTTTGCCCGACCATGCGGCCTGGCCGAGATTCGCCGGATTACTGGCGAAGATTGCCTGGAAGAAGCCTTTGTCCAGACTGGCGTGGCCAGTGCTGACGCCCAGCCCGGTCGCTCCCCACGCGGCGACGGCGCCGCCGCCCTTGTGGATGAGCGTTTCCTCGTCGAGCGTGGGCTCGGGCCGTTGGAAGGCGCCGGTGAAGCAGGTCATCTCGACCACAATCGGCAGGCGCGAACCGTTGTTCAGCCCGGGCACATTGTCCAGATGAAAAAAGCTCTCGCCAGCCCATTGCTGCCACGACGAATGGCCCGCGAATTGAATCAGCAATGCGCCCGCGTTCCAATGACTCAACACCGCTTGTTGGGTGACCGTGATGAGACTGGACGGCGGCGTGTAGTAGACGCGCTTCGGCGCAAAAGGCGCGGTCAAATAGCCGGTCGCGATCAGCTCTGACTCGGCCGCAAAGTCGCCGGCGGCCCCATCGGCATTGTCGGCCACAAATACCACGCGCGCATTCCAGCCGCCCGCAGGCGGGTCCGTCTCGTATCGGACGATCTTGTCCACGACGGTCTGCGTCTCGGTCAGTGTCTTCACCGGCAGGCGGCCGATGAGCATGTCCGGCAGGTTGTCCGGTCCGTCCACGGTGACGTAGCGATTGTCGGCGGCGGTTTCGCCCGCCCACGGATCGACATCGGCCAAATAGGGCGGGATGAAGGTAGGGGTTGATTCGGCGCGATACTGGCGGGGATCAAAGCTGCCATCGCCGACAAGCAGAACGTAGGTCGGGCGGGGCGTCCAGGTCGCGTAGGCGTGGGCAAGATAGGCCCGGATCGCGGCCGGATCGGGCCGCCCGTCGCCAAAGGCCGCGTAGATGGCCTGCGGGGCTTCAACCACGACGGACAGGCCCTGGGACTGGCGCAGGCTGATCAGGCTCGTCAGGGCCGGCGTAAACGTGTCGGGTGCGATCAGGATGTAGTCGGCGCTCACAAATGCGCCACCGGTCCGCACGGGCTGGATTGGGCGCAAGGCGGTTGGGGCGCGCAGTCCGCTTTCCGCCGCCAGCGCATAGCTGCGGGCGCCGCCCGTGATGGGATCGCCAAACGAGATCGCGTTTCCCGCCGTGGCGACCCCGGTCAGGCGCACCGGCTGGCCGGGCTCAGTAATGTCGAAGACGCGCAGGCCGGCCGTCGAGGTGAGCCCAAGGGTATAGCCTTTTTGCGTCGGCTGACCGGAGATGGCGCCCGCGCCGCCCGCGGTAGCGCTCCCCCGCGCATAACGGATGGCAAATCCATCCAGCCAGGTCCCTTCAATGTTGATCCCGGGCAGGCCGGGCAGGGTCAGGGTGAGGATATTGACATCGGCATGCAGGATGCCGGCGGTGACGAACAGGGTCGCGGTGATCGCCTGACGGCCGTTCCAATCGATGCCGCCTATGCCCGCGCCGTTGAGGTCAAACGCCACCCGATGGTCGGGGCTGCCCGCGATATCCGTGTAGCCGATCAGCCAGACGGTGAGCGTGGCCGGCTGCGCGGCGGCCAGGGCCGGCAGGTTGATCGGATACATGCCGGTCGAATGGCCGGGGCGCTTTAGATCGTCCCACGTCCAGCGGTCGCCATCGCGCCCGGGCGGAAGGATCCCGCAAAAGCAATCGGGCGTGTACAACTGATTGACTTCGGATGTCGCGTCGGTCCAGGCGATCCCGGCGGAGAGGCCGGCGGGGGAAGCCGGGCGGTCCTGCGCGCGGAGTGGCGCCGAACTGGCGTCCTCCCACAGGACATACACGTCGGTCGGCGTCCAGCGGCTGAAGCGCGGATCGGCGTAGAAGATCAGGCGTTCGCCCGCCTCGAAGAGGGCGTCCGCGTCGCCCTCCCATTCGGTTGCGACTTCGATCCCGGCTCGCGCGAGATGCAGATAGCGCGGATCGGCGCTTGCAAGGGGCGATCCCGCCCCGACCAGGGCTTCACGGGTGATCGCGGTCAGGCCCGGGGCAGCGACTTCGACCTGCCAGGCCGAGCCAGCGCCAAGCGCGGTCTGAATCAGGGCTGGTTGGGCGAGGGCCGGTTCTGTCGCTGTGTGTGGCGCCGGCTGAACCTGGGCAGGGTTGATGACCGCCGCGCGGAGGGCCGCCAGAAGCGGGTCCGCGACGTCCGTGCCTGGAGTGTTGGTCGCCTTGCCCGCGAATGTCAGCGCGACGCGGACGTGGGTGGTCGAGCGCAATGCCGCCCCGATCGGACGGGCCGGGTAAAACACAAGCCGGGCGAGACCCACGCCGCGGACCACGCCGGCCGGCACGAGCGCAACCGCGGCGCTTTCCTTGCCCTGGCTTCTTTGTGCCTCGGGGGCCGGCGAGAAGGCGCCGCCCGTGACGCGGCCGTCGGCGCCGCGCAGGACGCCTTCCGGAACGGGCGCAAGCGCCAGCGGGCCGCGGAGGGGCATATCTCGTTCCTCGATCAGAAGGATCCGCACGGTTGGCGTCGCCCGGGGCGGCAGCGCGACGAGCACGGAAGCAAAGGGCAGGATGGCCGCCCCGGGCTGGGCGGTTTCAGCATATCCGGGAAGGTCGATCTTGAGCGCGCCGGCGGCGCCCGTAACGATCCGCGCTTCGGGCGCGCGCCAATCCACCAGCAGGCCATCCGCGGTGGCGGTCACCGTCGGGGGCGGGGACGCCGTCCGGGGCGGTCCCATTGCGCCGGCGCTGACACTGATGCTCAGCGCGCCGCTCAACGCAATCAGGCCGACGAACCCTGCCCGGAGCAGGGTCGTCGGCCGGATTGCGCGAACTGAACTTAGCGCCAATTGACTCCGTTAAACGCCATGGGGAGATAGAGCCGGAACGGGGATCCCGTGCCGGAGTGCGCGAGCGCGTTGATTGGCGCGTGAAAGGCCTCGCGTCCCTGGGTGTCCACATCGGCGAGCCAGTACCACCACGTCCCGTCATCCGGCGCGGTGTCAACGTAGCTGTAGGTCGCGCCCGAAACACCGCCCTGAGCGGCCGCCGGTTCGAAGTGAACCAGGCTGGCCAGCGCCCGGTCGTTGGCCGGGGCGCGATAAAGGTTGAAGCCAAAGTTGTCCAGCTCGACCGCGGTCGCCCACTTCAGGCTCATCTGCCGGTCACTGAGCGGATCGGCCCGGAAATAGAGCAATTCGACCGCGGTCGGGGCGCAGATTGCGCTGATGATTTTGCTATTGTCGAGCGTGACAGCGCCGGTTTGAGCGAGCGCCCGCCCTTCCAGGCTTGCGCCCGTGCCCAGACTGATGCTGGTGAGCGCCATGATGTTGCCAACGAACTTCGTGCCCGAGCCCAGCGTGGCCGAACTGCCGACCTGCCACCATACATTGCAGGCCGTTCCGGCATTGGTCACGACCACAGTCGCGGAGACTCCCGGCGTGGTGTTCAACCCGCTGGCCATGCGGAAGATCCAGACTGCGGCGGAGTTTCCCTGGCCGTCCAATATCAGTGTACCCGTCGACAGTTGGGCCGACGTCAGTTGGGCCGACGTCGGGAAGCAGTACACCCCGGGGACCAGCGTCAGGCCGGCCAATTCTTGCGTCGGGGCATA
>JBKJQK010000216.1:0-20588 GCA_046594095.1 Anaerolineae bacterium
ATGTCAGACGAAGCCAAGAAGCCCGGCCCGCCTCCCGGCGCCCGTCCCCCCGGCGGAGCCCCGCCTCCCGGCGCGCGCCCGCCCGGAATGGCCGCGGCGCCTGGAGCCGCCAAGCCTCCGGCCGTTGCGGCGCCCGCAAAGCCCGCCGTCGCAGTTGCGCCTGCGGTTGCTGCCGTGGCTGAACCGACCAAACCGCCCGCGGCCGCGCCCAAAGCCGCTGCGCCTGCGAAGCCAGCCGCCGCGCCCCCCGGCCTCTCTGCGGACCTGGTCGCCGCTCAGGCCAAGTTTGGCGCGGACGTCCTAAAGCCGGCCGCCTTCGAGGGCGTGATCGTCACCGATCTCGGCAAGCTGATCGAGGTGGCGACCTATTTCCGGGATGAGCTGAAGTACGACCTGCTGTCCTCCCTCACCGCCGCCGACTATCCGAAAGACAACGCCATCGAGGTTGTCTACCACGTCCAGCGCACGAGCGGCGGCCGGCCGCTGTGCTACAAGGTTCGCCTGGCCCGCCCGAAGGGCAATGACCCGACCGACTGGGTGCCTTCGCTCGTCCCGGTGTATCCCGGCGCCGAGTTCCAGGAGCGCGAAACCTACGACATGTATGGCGTGCGCTTCGAGGGCAATCCGGACCTCCGCCGCATCCTCATGTGGGAGGGCTTTGCCGGCTGGCCCCTGCGCAAGGACTGGAAGGAAGCCTATTTCGAGAATGACACCAAGCCCTTCGAATCGCGCTGGCCGGGCGGGCATCACAAGATGGCCGAAGAGCGCGTGCCGTGGGAAGACAACGTCAACTACCCGGCCGGTTTTGATCCGCTGAACTACAAGTCGAACCCGGACGGCAACATCTACGAGACGATGCAGGCCAACTCGGCCTCGCTCAATACCGGGATGGGCTCGCACGGGGCCGGGATGACGGCCGAAGATTTCGACGAACTCAAGCGGGCCGGCATTCTGGATTCGTCGGAGATGAAGACCGACCAGATCATCGTCAACATGGGCCCCCAACACCCGTCCACCCACGGCGTGTTGCGGATGGTGGTCAAGCTCGACGGTGAGACGATCACCGACCTAAAGCTGGTTTTGGGTTATCTGCATCGCAACCACGAAAAGATCGGCGAGCGCAACACCTGGCTGCACAACATCCCGTACACCGACCGTCTGGATTACATCTGCGGAATGTCCAACGAGCAGGGCTATGTGACCACGGTCGAGAAGATGATGGGCATCAAGCCCACCGACCGGGCCGAGTATCTGCGCGTGCTCATGACCGAGTTCACCCGGGTGGCCTCGCACTTCTGGTCGATCGGCTTTCTGCTCAATGACCTGGGCGCGTTCTTCACCCCGGCCCTGTATTTCATCACCGAGCGCGATCTGATCGTCGACCTGTTTGAGAGCGTCGCCGGCAGCCGGATGATGTGCAACTACATGCGCTTCGGCGGCGTGTCGCGTGACCTGACCGAGACCCAGACCGCCCGTGCGCGCGAGCTCGCCTTCGAGCGCCTGCCCCGGGCCGTCGACGAACTGGAATACTTTCTGAACGACAACGAGATCGTCAAAGCCCGTTCGGTCGGGGTGGGCTATCTGCCGGCCGACCGCTCGATCGCCTACAGCCTGACCGGGCCGTGCCTGCGCGCGGCGGGCGTGCCCTACGACATCCGCCGGGCGGACCCGTACAGCATCTATGATCGCTTCGACTGGGAAGTGCCGGTGCTCTATGGGGCAGATGTGTATGACCGGTATCGCCTGCGCATCCTCGAGATGCGCGAGTCGATCAAGATTCTGCAACAGTGCCTGAACCAGATGGAGCACAACTCCAAACCGGGCGACATCCAGGCCGGCAAGAAGGCCTACAACCATCGCGTCCCGGCCGGGCAGGCCTACGGGCGGGTCGAGACGCCCAAGGGCGAGCTGGGCTTCTATGTGGTCAGCGACGGTTCCCAAAACCCGTATCGCTATCACGTGCGCTCGTCTTCGTTTATCAACCTGAACTCGCTCAAGGAGATGACCCTCGGCCAGAAGATCGCCGACTCGGTCGTCATCCTGGGCAGTCTGGACATTGTGCTCGGCGAGGTGGATCGATGAGCCTTTTCGGAACCGGCATTCTCAAGGGCCTCGGCTACACGCTGAAGCACTTCCTTCTGACCTTTGGCGAGGACCTGAAGTACCTCGGCCGCCGCAGCGGTGCGGCGGGCACGGCCCGCGCCCTGCGCCGCCAGAACCCGAAGACGCATGGTCTGGTGACGATCGAGTATCCGAAAGAGAAGGCCCCGATGCCGGAGAACTTCCGGAATATTCCCTTCCTGGTATTTGACACGGACAAGAACGAGGATAAGTGCACGTCGTGCGGGATCTGCGCGAAAGTGTGCCCGCCCCAGTGCATCTGGATTGTGCGGACCGAGGATCCCGTCACCAAGCGCCCGATTCCGGCCCCGAAAGAATTCTTCATCGATAGCACGATCTGCATGAATTGCGGCTACTGCGCGGAGTTCTGTCCGTTTGACGCGATCAAGATGAACTCGGATTACGAGCTGGGCTACTACAAGGAAGACGCGCCCGGCGGGCGGATGGTGCTGGACAAGGCGATGTTGATGAAGCCCGATACCTTCCATGCGGCGATCCATCCGCTGGACTGGGAGGGCGAGCTCGCCGCAACGGCGGCCGAGGCGGCCAAAAATACGGCCAAGGCTGCGCCGAAGCCGGCGGCTGCGGCCCCAGGCGCGGCGAAAGCCCCGGGGACGTCTGCCCCTCCAGGCGCGGCGAAAGCCCCGGGAGCATCAGCGCCTCCAGGCGCCGCCAAGCCACCGGGAGTATCGGCGCCTCCAGGCGCCGCCAAGCCACCGGGAGCGTCAGCGCCTCCGGGCGCCAGGCCCCCGCCCGGGGCGAAACCGCCCCCCACTGCCTAACGCAAAGGCCGGATTCGAATCCCGCCTTTTGCGTTAGGCGTGCCGATGCGGATAGCCTTCGGCGCTCAAGGCTCAAGGCTCAAGGCTCAGAGCTTATGGCTTACGGCCTACGGCTAACGGCTAATAGCTACCTCAGCACGAGTGGGATAAACGCGCGCAGTTGCCCGTCGTACCAGAACCCGCCGCTCAGAGTGTAGGCGCCGCCGGATGAGGCCCCCGCATCCGGCTGGCCAATCGTCCCGCCGAGCGAATACGGCCCGCCGGTCGCGAAGGTGACCCCGCCGCCGTCGACCGTATTCCAGGTCAGGTCATACCCGCCGCCGGTTTGGGCCCGCAGCGGCGCGGCGAGCGCCAGGCAGAGCGCGACGGCGCCCATCAAGGTGGCAGATTGTTTGATGAACATCGCCTACCTCCTGCTTCCCGCAACCGCATGACTGCGCCGCACATTCGGCCGAAACCGCCATGCGAGGGCCAGGCCAAGCAGCGCCAGCCCCCCGGCGATGAGCGCCGCGAGCGAGACCGGCACGGTGCCGGCCGGCGCGGGCGCGCCCCGCTCCAACGCCGCCAGCCGTGCGTCCATCGCCGCGTTCTGCGCTTTCAGTTGGGCGATTTCGCCTTGCTGAGATCCGATTTGCGCGCGTTGGTCGGTCACAATCTGATTCAACCCCTGGATCGCGGCGAAGGCGACACCCTGAGCGTCCACGACGCTGATCGTGGTGTTGTTCTCGCCGACGTTGAAGGCGGCCGCAAAATCCTGCGCCATCGGCCCGATGTGGCGGATGGAGTCGTCCTGGGACTTGGCGTTCCAGGTCGTGATCGGCAGCTCACTCAACCGGGCCAGGATGGCGCGCGAATCCGTGTTGACAAAATTCGCCTTGGCATTCTTGTCGCTGGTGCAGTTCCAGGCGATGCCGCCCACGGGCATGAAGCAGCCTGTGCTCAGCGCGCTGTTCGTCGCGAACGAGAAGCCGCCCGTGGCGCGAACGACAAACTGATTGGCGACAGACGAACTCACATCCGCGTCGGTCGAGTCGCCCCACACAAACGATCCATCGTGGAGCGCTCTGGCGCGCCGGCCCACCGCAAAACTGGTTGCTCCTTGCGCGAGATTATTCCGGCCGCCCGGCACTGTTGCGAAGGAACCGCTGGCGGCGTTGGCATATCCACCACCGATGGCGGCTTGCTGGGCGCTGGCGTTGTTGGAGCTTCCTCCGCCGATCGCGGCTTCCTGGCCGCTGGCGCTGTTGTACGAGCCCCCGCCGATGGCGCTGACGAGGCCGTTGGCGGTGTTGTACGAGCCCCCGCTGACGACGCTGGCGAAGCCGTTGGCGCTATTGAAAACGCCTGCCCCGATAAACGAATATTGTCCGGGGGCTGGGATGCTGTTGTAGTACCCCCCTGCAATCGCCGACCGGGAGCCGGCTATGCTGTTGGACGAGCCCCCGCCGATGGCGGCTTCCGGGCCGCTGGCGTTGTTGACGCTTCCCCCGCCGACGACGCTGGCGAGGCCGTTGGCGCTGTTGTACGAGCCCCCGCCGATGGCGGCTTCCTGGCCGCTGGCGCTGTTGTATGTCCCGCCGCCAATGACGGCCCTTTCACCGCTGACCGAGTTATTTGTGCCTCCGCTCAGCGTGCCATAGTCGGCGGTAACCCGGTTGATGAGTCCGCCGACGCCGCCCCCGCCAATTGCCGCGCCAACCACCGTTGGCGAAATGAAGTTGCCGCTATACCCGCCGATCAAGTTCGGGCTGGTCGGGTTCTGCAGCGTCCACAGGCCGGGTAGCGCCAGCGCCATCGGCGCGGGCGCAAGCACCTGGCGCGGCGTCAACAGGGTGTACGCGCCGCTGCCCGCCGGACAACGCACCTGGGTCGCCAGCCAGCGCGTGTCGCCGTTCATCGCGCCCGGGCCGAAGTCAAGCACGGCGGTGAATAGCCCGTTGGTCACGGTGATGGTCTGCGTCAGATTGGTCCCGACCTGCGCGTCGACGGTGGGCGCGTCGAACAAGCTGAATACGAAATCGCAGGTGGCGTTCACGGCCGCGCCGGCGCTCTTCAACTGGCCCTGGTAGGTGAAGGCCGTGCCGGGTGGGGTCACGGCCGGGAGAAGCGGCGCTCGCTCCATGGCCGGCCCGGACGCCAATGCGGCGCTGAGCGGAAGGCCGCTGCTCTGGGCGGTGCCCTGTCCAAGAGAGAAGGTGAGCGCCAAGGCGCCCGTGAGCTTGAGAACGGTCTTGATTCGCGATGACATGAGGCCCTCCTGTCGTACTTGCGCATGGGTAGATGCTTCACGGCCGCAAGAGGCTGCACAATAGGCCCCAGGTGGTGGCTGGCATGGAGCGAACGAATTATGCGCCCAAATGCCTTTTTTGGCGGATTTTGGGTCTCGGCGCCGGTCATCTGGCGCACGCTCTCACGCCGGTCCCTGAGCGGTCCCGGTAATCCGGGACGGTCGAAGGGCCGGCGCTTTGATAGTTAATCGTGCGTTGTGCGCGATCGCCATTTGCGCGGCACCCAGGGCGTTGCCCTGGGCTGGCACGGGCCGCGCCTTCGGCGCATGTCATTCCGAACGCGCCCACTGGGTGTCGGCAGGTTTGAGCGAAACGGGCGCGTGAGGAATCCCTGTGACCGTCTACCGGGCTGGCAACCTCGGCCAACGCGCGCGCGGCACCCAGGGCATTGCTGGCACGGGCCGCGCCTTCGGCGCTCAAAGCTCATGGCCCATGGCTCATGGCTCAAGGCTAACGGCTAACGGCTCTTCGGCACCCTCCCCATCGCATAAAACTCCGGGTTCGGCCGCAGGTCGACCAGGTTGGCCATCCGGTTGGACATCGCGTAGAAGGCCGCGATGGCGCCGATATCCCAGATGTCCTCATCGTTGAAACCATGCTCGCGCAGGGCGGCGAAATCTGCGCTCTCAACCGTGTGCGAGGCCGTCGCCACCTTGAGCGCGAAATCCAGCATCGCGCGCTGGCGGGGGGTGATCTCGGCCTTGCGGTGGTTGGTCGCAAGCTGGTCCGACAGGCGCGGGTTGCGGGAATAAATGCGCAGAATCGCGCCGTGGGCGACGACGCAGTACAGGCAGTAGTTCGCCCCGCTGGTCGTGACCACGATCATCTCGCGCTCGGCCTTGCTCAGCCCGCTCTCGCGCTGCATCAGCGCGTCGTGATAGGCGAAGAAGGCCCGGAACTCGTCGGGCCGCCGCGCGAAGGACAAGAAGACGTTGGGCACAAAGCCCGATTTTTCCTGGACCTCGAGGATCCGGGCGCGGATGTCCTCGGGCAGGGTCTCTATCGCGGCAAGCGGGTAGCGGCTGATGGGGGTTTCCATAATTTCATTTCCATATGAGCGCGGCGCTTTCTGTCTTCACAGTCGATTCGCCCACCAATCGTAACCCCGTTTCGGTGGCCGGGCCTTGATCATTCGGACCCGAAACGCGTCAGGAGCGGCGAGCCAGAAACTCGCCGCTCCCGAACGACACATTTTTGTGTGCCAGGCTGAGCGCAATGCTGCATCCTTCGGCTAGCAGCGCGGGCGTTCCGGGTAGAACTTGCACCCGTCGATTGCGCTGACCGGACTGACCTGCGAGGGATGCCGCTCGAAGAGGTCGTCAAGCGCCTGCTGGCTCGCCCGCTCTTGGTGGTCGATCCGGGAGGGGTGCCGATCGAGCAGGTCGTCCTTGGCCTTCTGGATCGCCCGCTCGGCGGCCTTCACCCGCGAGGGGTGGCGGTCGAGCAGATCGTCCTTGGCCGGCACACTCGCCGGCGGGGCGGCCACCATCAGATCTGGGTGCCGCTCAATGAAGTCATCTTTGGCCGGCACGCTCGCCGGCGGGGCGGCCACCATCAGATTCGGGTGCCGGTCGATGAAGTCTTCCTTGGCCGGCACGCTCGCGGGCAGCGCGGACTCGGCCGGCAGGGCGCTGGCGCTAGCAGCCTGTTGCCCCGGCTGCGCGGCAGAGAGCCCGTAGGCCACCACCAGCGCGGCCAGGCACATTCCCATCAGGGAACCTTGTCGGACAATGTTCTTGTTCATGATGTTCTTGATTGCTCCTGTTACTTGCCGGTTGGTTTGCGCGCTGTGCCGCCAGCCGGCGATTTTGATGGCTTTCAACGCTTTGGCCGCCGCGGTGGTTCCTTTTCTAGGGACCCTTCGGCTTTTGGCGTTGTGCGCGCTCTCGGTATGCCCCCTGAACGCGCATCGGGGTGATTTGTCACAGGCGGGCAAAAGTCATCCGGGGCCGCTCAATGGGTGGCGTGGGCATAGGCTGTGACCTGCGCGCAACGCATGACGGGGCAATCTGCCGCGGGAGGAGGGGCGCGGGCATGAACCGCCGGCCGCGCCCGCGTTCGCGAAACTGAGGGATGCCGCGCAGCGCGGTTGGGTTCCCGCGCGGAGCTTCTGGGCGAGATCCCGGGTGCCGACACCCGAAACCGCGCCCATCAGACGCTCGTCTACTGGCGGCGGAACCTAATCGAGGGTTTTCACTTGCGTCATGGCCAGGGCGAACCCGGGCAGCGCGCGTTCAATCATCGCCTCATTTGCGGTGAGTGAGATGCGGAAATAGCCCGGCAGCTCAGCCACGCTGCCCGGCAGGCACAGTACCTTGTGGCTGTTAAGCAACTGGGTGAATGCGACATCATCGTTCATCGGCGAGCGGACGACGAGATAGAACGTGCCTTCCGGCGCATGCGTCTGGTAACCCATTCCACTCAGCTCATGCACCATCCAATCGCGCTTGTGCTGAAGAACCTTGAGATCGATGATCTGGGTCTCGAGATCCCGAATCGCATATTGCATCAGCGCGCTGGGAAAGCCCAAGCCGTTCAGGAATTGCGCGGTCGTGAACCCTGCGGCCAACTCAGCCCGTTCGGGCATGTCTGGCGGCAGGGCGATGTAGCCCAGGCGCTGGCCGGGCGTGAGCAGGGTCTTGCCATAGGTATAGATCAGCAGCGAGTGCGGATAGAACGTGGCCGGGCTCACAAACGGGCGCCCGTCAAAGACGATCCGGTTGTAGGCCTCGTCTGAGATCAGGTAGATCGGGCGCCCAAACTGCGCGCTGGCTTCGGTGAGCATGACCGCAAGCGCGCGCAACGTCTCGGGCGGATAAATCCTGCCGGTCGGGTTGTTCGGCGAGTTCACCACCACCGCGCGTGTCCTGGGCGTGATGGCCGCCCGAATGGCTTCCACATCCAGGTCGAAGTCGTCGGCCTTGACCCGCACTTTGACCGTGACGCCGCCGCAGGCCGCGATGTAGCCCTCGTAGAGAAACCACGGCGGAAGGTTGATGATGACTTCATCGCCGGGGTCCAGCAGGGTGTAGAACGCGATATGCAGGGCGCCTGCCGCGCCGTTGGTCATCGCCACATACTCGGGTTCAAACCCAGCCCCGAACCGCTGGCGCAACGTTGCCGCCACATGCTCGCGCGCGTCCGCCTCGCTGGCTTTATACGCATACCAGTCCTTGTGCTGCGGCCGGGCGTGCTTCTGAAGCGTTGCCGAAAAGGATGCGAGGGGCATGTCGTGTGGGTTTCCGAGCGCGAAGTCGCAGGCCTCGGCGCCCGCATGTCCGCGCGCCTTCGTATAGCTGTCCAGCCAGGCCATCAGCGGACCCAGGGTCTGTTGCAACTGAGAAATTCGTTTCGTGCTGTTCATGGCTCTCCTTTGTCTGACAGAATTTGGCGTCGGGCTTGAAGGCGAGTTTAGGGCTGAACCCAAAGCGACGCAACCGCGATGCCCTGATTGGCCTTCCCTGCATTTCAACCGGCTACTCCGCGTGCTTCGGCGAGCCCGTCGACGCCAGCCGCTACCGGTTGGCCGCAGTCGCGCTAACCCGATCGCGGAACCGCGCGCACAGCGCCGCGGTATTCTCCCGCAGGTATCGATCGTCGGGCGCGCGCTCGACTTGGCCCGCGCACGCGGCGTAGGCTTCCGCGGCCCGGGCAAGCTCGCCCGCGGCGCTTTGTCCGAGCAGGCGGCGGGCTGTCGCAGTCTGTTCGCGGGCTGCGCCGAGCGCGAGGTAGGCCTGCGCCTCGAGTCGGAATAGCTTCCGGCGCTCGAGAGCCGGCAGGGCGGCATCGAGATCGCGGATCGCCGCATCAAATCTGTCGATGGCGGAGTCGAGGTCGTCGTCGGCGCGCGCGCCGGCTTGGATCTGGCGGTCGCTCATCTGCAGAAGTGTGTCGCCCTCAAGGCGCGCGACATAGCCCAGACCGACTTGCGCGATGGGCTGGATCGGCGCCGCTTCTCCTTCGGCGAGCGCGAATGCGCGCGCATACCCATCGCGCGCGCGCGTCAGGAGGTCCGGCTGCCCAAGCCGGCCATCCAGATCGAGGCGCTCCGCCCGGTGGAGATTGACTGAGCCGAGGCCGGTATAGGCGCGCGCATAACGGGAATTTGCGTTGATCGAGCGGGTGAAGGCCAGCTCGGCCGCGTCAAGATCGCCGAGCGCGGATTGTTCGCGGCCGATGAAATACTGAAGCACGTCGGTCACCGCGCCGGCGCTGTCTGTCTCGACCGCCGCCTGGTTGAAGGCGTTCAGCGCATCTGAACTGTAGCCAAAGCTGTCATACATCAACCCAACCGAAAACAGGGCGAGCTGCCTCTGGCGGGCGGCCAAGGACCCGAGAAAGCCGAAGTCCTGCTTCGGCGATCCGCGCACCGAAAGCGCCTGGCCAAAATCGTGGGGCCCAGCCACCTCGTCCCAGGCGCCCTGCGCGGGCCGCAGGTAGAAGCGCGGCTCGAATGCGCCTCCGGTGAGCCGGCCATACACGATGACATGGGCGCCAATGGAGTCAGCCAGCGCCGCTGCTCCATCACCATCGCGGACCAGGCCGATGCCGGTTCGCTTGGCCAGCAAATCGCTGTCATGCCAAACGGTGATCTGAAAGTCGTGCCCGGCCTGGCGCTGCAATTCGCCGAGCTGGCTCTTGAGCGAGGTGTAAACTTCCCGGCTGAGCCACGCGCCTTCCGGAGATTCCGTCGTCTTCCCCGTGGCGTCCACCGCGCCAAAGTCCGCCACGGCGATGTTGAATTTGTTGACGCCCTCGGGCATCCGGGCGGGCGTCAGCGCGAGATACGCCGCGCCGGCGCTCAAGGCGAGGGCGACGAGCAGGCCGATCAGCGCCGGAAGCGCCGGGATGACCAGGGTGCCGATCCGCAACACGCTCTTCTCGACCCGCACATCGCCGACGTTGCCGCGGATGGTGACGACGTCGCCGATGATCTTCTGAGAACGGGCCGTCTCGTCGAGCGCATAGGCCCAGATGACGAGTGGTCTTTGCTCCCGCAGCGCCGCCACGAGGTCGGCCACTCGTCCGGCCTGTTCGAAGTAGATCAGGATGTTGGCGGCCCAGTAGGCCTTGCCCTGGTCTTTGCCGCCGATCAACTCCGCGTCCACGCCCAGGTCGGCGCATACGAGCTCCAGTTCGGCCAGGGTGAAGCTGTCGGCCAACCGTTCGAGGAACTGCGCGCGTGAAGGATTCATTTACTTCAGCTTGAAATCGACGCCGGACGCCCAGCGCAGGCTGGCCCCGTCCTGGGCTTCGACAAGCAAGACAAATGCGCCGGGTCCGATCTTCTGCCGTGTTCCCCACCAAAGATCGCCCACCCGCAACATCCGGCACTGGCTGGGGCTGGATTCCTCAAACAAGCAATATGGCGCGTGAAACTCGGTGTGCTCGTATTCGAATCCATTGGGTCCTGTGATCCTGAATCGGACCCGGGTGATGCCGTTGCCGTCTTTGATCGGTCCGGGCGAGACGCGCGCGTAGGCGTGGAAACCAAGGCTGCTCATGTCCGCGGCATTGAAACCGGGATGAAGCACACGCACGACGAGCCCGTCCAGGGTGTTTCCGTCGATCGGCTGGGTCAGCCGCAGTCCAACTGGATTGGTGGGCGGCCCGGGCGGCCGGGCCGTGGCGGTCGCCGCGGCCTGGGTCGTCGACGTAACTATCACAGTCACGGTGATGACCCGCCCGACGACGGGCGCGGGCGCCGCCACCGCGGGCGGGGCTGCCTCGGCCGGGCGTATGGCGCAGGCCGACAGGAAAAGGACGGTTCCATAAAACAGAATTGCTTTCGACATGATGGCGCTCCTCCGGCGGGTTGCGGCCGGCTCTGTTGGCGTGAATGCGAAATGTGGGCGGATATCACGCGCGCCGCGAGTGCTGGCCAAGCGTTCGGCCGGTCTCCCACGGGCCTGCTCATACATTCCGAACACGGATTACACGGATGCGCACGGATCGTCTCGGATTGACCGATGGATTCAGCCGTGACGGTCCGCGCGTATCCGCGTTCTAAAAAGGCGCGCGTGGCTGTGTGGGGCCACGCGCGCTTCAGCGAGACGGCTTCTGTACCTTGCGCTACTTCAGTTTGAAGTCCAGGCTCGACCGCCAGCGGTTTCCATCGACGCCCTCGATCTCGACCAGAAGCGTGTAGGCGCCTGGCCCGATCCGTTGCTTGGTCCCATACCAGCGGTCGCCCACGTCCAGGGCCAGGCACGCATCACCGCCGGCTTCCCGGAATAGGCAGAACGGCGCGTGGTACTGGATCTGCTCGTACTCGAGCCAGTTGGGACCGCGGACCTTGAAGATCACCCTGGCGATCCCGTTGCCGTCCTTGATCAGGCCGGGCGCGACGCGGGCGTAGGCCCGAAATGCGACGCTGCTTATCCCGGCCGGATTGAAGCCGGGCTGGTCTACCCGCACGACGAGGCCATTCCGCGCCGGCGCGTCGAGGTGTTGGGCCAGCAGCGGTACGGCAACATCCGCGACGGGCATGCCCGTTGCTTCCGCGGCCGGCGCAGCCGCGCCCGCGGGCCGGATGGCGCAGGCGGCCAGCAACAGCATGAGAATGCCAGGGGCGATTGGATTGTTTGTTTTCATTTCAGACCTCCTTCCGCAGGGGTGTATCCCATGCGCGCCAAATGTGCTTGCTCGACACCGCGTAGCG
Organism: Anaerolineae bacterium; assembly: GCA_046594095.1. Taxonomy (GTDB): domain Bacteria; phylum Chloroflexota; class Anaerolineae; order J036; family Brachytrichaceae; genus Brachythrix. The sequence goes on from JBKJQK010000216.1 coordinate 11,853, forward strand.
GCTTTCAGCGTCTGGCGCGTTGTCGATTTGCCCGATGAATGCTCGGGAGACGCGTTTGTCACAGAAGGAGGAAATGCTCGCGGGGTGTTCGATCGAGGGAAAAGCGGCAGAACCTAAGGTCCTTCAAGGACCTTAGGTTCTGTGTTTACGGAGGGTGTGAGGTGCTCGCGGCCTGGCCGCTTGTTACACGGACGCCGTGGCGACGGACAATACGCAGCAAAGGGTCAGGTTTTGCGACTTCCCGGCGCGCAGTCCAGCTTCACAGTCCCTTGCGCGACCTAGATCTGAGTTACCTTAACGACTCTCCCTCCGGTTTGCCCTTCAATCGACTTCGCGCTATCGAACAAATTCGCCTTTGCGGTGTTCAGATCGCAGCCATACTCACTCACTTGCAGCGCAAGCAAGCCGGCGATGATGGGCGTGGCAAATGATGTGCCCGCCCACTCCGCATATCCTGTTCCATGGTCTCCGCCAGCTTGGCCGTGTGGGATGTGTTTCGAGAAAAGACTGCTGACACTGCCCAGAGTCATCAAGCCATCCGAAATCGGGGTGTCCGGGTGGTTGGAGTATGTGGCCCGATGATTGTTGCCATCCAATGCGCCTACGCCGAGCGCTTCGGTGAGCCGGGCCGGATAACATGCGGCCTTAATCGTCGGGGGCTTCTTCCGCGAACTCATTTCTGAATCGTTCCCGGCTGCGGCGACAAGGGAGCAGCCTTCTCCGCACTCGATGACGACCGACATGATGGCCTTGGAGAGGTCGTCGGTGATTAGGCGGCCGGCGTCAGCTGCGTTTGCCTCGGTGAAGTTGCCTTTGGGGTCGAGACCGACTCGCTTGATCATTGCGTCAAATTGATCGGTTGAAACCTTGCGGTCGAATCTGAAACTGAGTAGGTCGATCAGACTTTGCGGCAAATCTGTCGTTTCGTGAGCGGTCACATCAAGCCTTTCGGTACCTGGCGCAGCAGCGCGGACCTCCGCCAGTACCGGCACGGTCATCGTGAAGCTACAGCTCACTATGAACGGCACATCGGCACGCTTCTCGTGGAGATTCAGGATATGCCTGAATCCGGCCGCGATACTTGCCACAGTCCCGATGCCATAATCATTGAGCACCTGGATGAGATAGATGCATGCACCCGGCGCGATTCGTTTGACAATCGCGGCGATGAATAGGCCGTGGTCGGACATGTCGTAGTCATGACCTTCGATCCTGTAAGCTGACAGAGAGGGGAGTATTGTTTGATCCGCCCATATGCTTGCCAACTCAGTGTCTCCGTGATTGTTCACGGTTTCAAGAACCCCTGACGTCGGGCCGTTAGTCATTCGCGCCAACCACAATCTGCCCAACTCATCATTATCTGAAAAGTCACTCTGCGGAGCGCTGTCGATATCGGGAGGCGTCGGCGTAAGTGAAGTGGGGTGGCCTGGCATTGAATCAAGAATGAACACGTCGACTGGCTTCCAATCCGTTTTTCCATGCGGCGTCTTGCCAATACTGACAAGATGCGCGCTCAGCTCGTCGCAGGCGAAAACATCCGCTCCTGGCGTATGGCGCACGTGCTTACTGGGTTTCGTGCCTGGCCCGCCAGTGCCTATGGTCTGCGCGCCGCCGCTCAGCCAGTTCGGGGCGACAGCACGAATGTAGAGCCCCGGGATTGAGCCGATCGGAACCGGGATCTGCTTGTTGTTGCTCTTGGCAATCCTCAGAGACATGTTGGCGATGAAGTTGGCGATGCGCTCGTCGTCCCAGTCTTCCAGCGTGAGCTGCATCAGAACAGTATGGGTTTCCTGCAGCGCTCCCAGGTAAACGTATCGGCCACTAGTTTTGTCGGGAAATTTTTCAGAGCATGCATTTGCCACAGCCGTAAGCATGTCGCTCTCAACGATACCGTCGGGAAACACGTTTTGGCTTGATCTGGCGCCAAGCAGAAACAGCACTTGTCCGCTCATAAAGTACGCAATCGTATTTTTCGCACTGGTTTTCGTAATCGTTGACATATCTCCTCCCTGGTTTTGCGACTGGCAAAACTTCAACTGGGCGCGCGCCACGCGGCGCGCGCTGATCAACACTTAACATTCGACAGCGCGCCCGATGCGCCATACAACTGAAAAGCGCCCCAAAACGCCGGGTGCGCGTCCGGCGCTTCGGCCAGCGCCGCGAGCTGGGCCCCGCGCAACGCGCCGGCTTTGGATTGCCCGTCGCGCAATCCGCGATACAGGCGCTCCATCAGGACCGCCGTTCGCGCGTCGCTCACCCGCCACAGGCTGGAGATGACCGCGCCCGCGCCCGCATACAGAAACGCCCAGCCGATGCCCAACGCTTCATCTCCGGCTGTCACCCGCCCGCGCCCGGTCTCGCACGCGCTCAAGGTCACCAGTTCGTAGCCCAGCTCCATCTGCAACAAGTCGTCGATGAAGAGTTGTCCGTCGGCCAGGGCGATGTGCGAGAAATCCGGCGCATCTGTCCGGTGCGCGCCATGGGCGGCGATATGCAGGATCTTGCGGGCCGGCGCGCGCAATACCGCGCGCGTCGCTTCCGCTCCCTCGGCCACACGAGTGGGGAACAAGGCCTTGATCGCCTCTGACTCGCGAGCGACTTCGGGCAGGCGGCCGCCATCATTGTGGATGAGCACCCGCGCGCCGGCTGGCCGGACTGGCGTCCGGCGCAGCAACAGGCTGGCGCTCGGAAGCGTGACAACCTCCGCCGACTCGATCAGATGCCGCCCGTCGTGGCGCAAAAGGTTAAACGGTAGCGTGTGCAATTGCCCGTACGGGACGATGTAGAGCCGGGTTTTGCCTCGCCACTGCGCTGCCAGTGGCCCAAGCAGCCTATCGCCCAATCGGGCCAGGATGCTCTGGGCTGGCCGAAGCAGCCCTGCGGCGCTTTCGTGGCCGCCCGCAGCCAGCGCCCGAGCCAGGTTGCGGTCGAGCTGGTCCTGCGCCCGGGTGATCTCAGCCGAATCGCCCGAAAGTACCGCGTGCGCGACATGCTTGCGATCGATATAAAAGCCATGAAGTTGCTGGCCATCGTCGAAGTAGGCGAGCATTGCCTCGTCCTCGCCCATACCCTGCTGCAATTCCGTGGTCTTGGACACGGCCTCGGCCTCGGGCGCTTCCAGCGGCCGGCGCAAGCGCAGCTGATCGGATAGCCCGCGCATCCGGCGCTCGATCAGCGCCAGGTCTTGCCGGGTCGCTTCAAGTTCGTCTGGCAGGAGCGTCCGGTCTGCCGCGCCTTGCGCGCGACTGGTCAGGGCATGATGGGCGCCCCGCAGCTGGTTCAGTTCGGCAATCAGTCCGGCCGAGATTGGGTCGTCGCTCATCCCCCGAAGCGATTCGCGTCCAGCAAGGTATCCCCGGGTGATCTGCGCCCGCACACGCTCGACCGTGTCAAACGCGCTGGCGATATCGCCGATTTTGATCAGCAGCTTCGCCCGCGCACGTTGCGCGTCGAGTGAATTTGCCAGAAACGCCGGTCGCAGCATCATGGTCAGATTGCGCTGCATGCGGTCCAAGGTCGCCTCGGCCGCCGCATATTCCCGCAGCGCGCGGGACGTGCGGTCCTGGCGTTCGGCGAACCGACCAAGCCCGAGGTGGGCGCTATACCTCAGCGCCGGCGACGCGCAGGCCCGGGCGCCGTCAAGCGTCTGCTCGAAGGCGTGCGCGGCTTCCACTAGTTGCTCAAGCTGAAGTTGCGCTTCGCCTTCAAGCAGCTTCGCCTCGGCATGATATGAAACCTGGCCTGCCGCGCCAAACGGCCTGGCGCACTCCAGCGCTCGCGCGAGCGCCCCGGCTGCGTCTCCGCGCCGCAACAAAAGCTGCCCGCGCCTAAGATGGGTGATGGACGTTAGACCGGTCTCGCCCAAAAAAGAAAACCCCATCTCGGCTTCGTCGAGCAGCGCATTCGCGGCGCCGAAGTTGCCGAGGTGCGCTTCCGCGATCGCCTGCTGCAAAGCGGACCGGGCCGCGTTAAGCTTCGCGTTCGCGGCCACCCAGGCGTGGCGCGTCTCACGAAAAAGAGCGGCGGCCTCGCCAAACCGGCGCAGCTCGAGCAAACAGTCGGCGATGACGTACTGGAGCTGGGTGTCCCCCCCGAACAGCGCCCGATAACGCGGCTGGATTTCGTTGAGCAACGCCAAAGCCTGCCGATAACGCCCCATCTGCATGTGTGCCTTGGCAATGTTCAGCCGGCAGATGGCTTCCGCGGTTTCCTCCCCGTGCGCGCGGGCGAGTCCCACTGCCCGCTCGAAGTACTCCAGCGCGCCGTTGGGGTCGCCCCGACTGCTTGCCATTACGCCCAGGTTGTGGTAAATCGCACGGGCCTCGCGGTCGGCCTGTTTCCCCAGTTTCAGGGCCAGATCCAGCGCGCGATTGTAATGGGCTTTCGCCGCCGCCTGATTCTCAATCAGCCAATTTGCCTCGCCCAGCGCGTAATCGACGCGCAACTGACGCAAGGTCTCGCCTTTGCGGGCGAATATCTCACGCGCAAGGCCCGCCTGTTCGATCGCCTCGGGCAGGCGATTAAGCTGCGCGGCCACCGACAGCCGCCCGATCCAGGTCCGCGCCCAGCCCACCTCGTCGCCGATGGATTGAAACAGCCGCGCGCTCTCTTCGAGCAAATCCCAGGCTTCCTGCTGCGAGCCGATGAACTTGATCGCATCGCCCCTGGCCATCGTCCCCAGCGCGCGGGTCCAGGTGTCGCCGCGGTTCTCGCCGACGGCGATGATGGCATCGGCCAGCTCGACCGAGCGGTGGGGGTCGATGCTCCAATGCCGGTCGGCCGCCGATTTGAGCGTGTCGACGATCCGTCGCGCATCGTCGTCCGAAACATCCAGGCGGCCCTCGCCGGCCAGAAAGGCGCGCAATTTGACCAGATCGCCCTGAGGTAGCGCGGCGCCCAGCCCGCCGAGGATTCCCTCGTCGCGACGCTGATCGGGAAAGGTCTGAATGGCTCCGTTCATAGCCCCCGCCCACTGGCGGTATCGTCAACTCACGCCGCGTCATTTCGCGGTGTTGCGAGATGAATGCGCCCACCGCGCAAATGTCACACGCCCAAGTTATAGTCCTTTCGGCGCAAAAGGGGCCGTGCCCGGCCGGCTCTTTCGCGTTCGCCGGAAGCGCTGCCCCGTTCTATACTCCGTCACCGAAACCAAATGTCGCCGCAAGAAGGCGCCGCCCAAGGAGAAACCCCCCATGTTGACTGAAACAGGTTGCCGCGCGCGCCAGCAGCGGCTTCGCGAACTCCTCATCCGAATCAATGCCGACGCCGCCGTCATCACCGATCCGCACGAGGTCTACTATTTCAGCGGCGTTCTTCTGCCCGTCCAGCCGTTTGCCCACCCGGGCTTTTTCTGGCTCGACGCGCAAGGCCAAAGCCGGCTCGTTGCGCTGGGCACGAGTCCGGGCGGCTTCGCGGCCGAGCGCCTGAGCTATGACCCCCAGGAAGACGCAACCGTCAACCCCGACAATGCGGGGCGGATGAACCTGCTGGTCGACCGCCTTTTGAGGGGCGTCAAAACCGCGCGGGTGGCCTACCAGGCCGAGGTCATGACCAAAGCCCTGGGCGACGTGATCGCCGCCGCGACTGGCGCGGACTCATGGATCGCCATTGACGGCGAGCTCAGGCGCATGGAACAGCGCAAAGACCCCGACGAGGTTGCCCTTCTCCGCACGGCGACCCGAGTCAATCTCGCCGGTTACGCGGCCGCGCAGGCAGCCATCGCGCCGGGAGTGAACGAGCTCGAAGTGCTGGCGGCCAGCCAGCGCGCCGCGGAACTGACGGCCGGCCTGCCGGTCTATCTCGGCGGCGATTTCAGGAGCGGCGAGATCGGCGGCCCGGCCCGCAACCGGCGTATCGAACGCGGCGAGCTGTATATCGTTGACGCCCAGACCTGCGTCGCCGGTTACTGGTCGGACCTTTCGCGGGCGTGGATTGTTGGCGATGCGCCCACGCCGCTGCAGCAGTCGATCTTTGATCACATCGGCGCCATCCACGAGCATGTTCCTTCTCTGCTCAAATCCGGGGTTGACGGGCGCGATGTTTGGCGCGAGACCGATCGCCTGATCCGCGAACACCCCGCGCTGGCCAAAGATGGGCTGATCCACCATGCCGGGCACAATATCGGGCTGCGCGCGCACGAGTTGCCCGACTTGAACCGGGACCGCGGTGGGGTGCTCGAGGTCGGCAATGTCGTAACCTTTGAGCCGGGCGGGTATCCGGTTGAGGCACGCCACGGCGTCCGCCTGGAAAACATCTACTTGATCACTGAGACGGTCCCGGAAAATCTGTCTGAGTTTCCGATGGCGTTGAAGTAAGCGAACGGCCGTAAATTCGTGACGATCGAATGCCGCGCGAGAAGCCGTCGAGCCCAATTTAGTTTCGAGCTACCGGAGGCTCCTTAACAGAAGAACGAAGAACGGAAGCTACGAAGGATCGAGAATTCCGGGCCCTTCGTTTACCTTTCTTCTTCGTTCTTCTGTTAAGGGCGGGCGACAGTCCCTGGTTTCGCAATGGCTGGCGCGCTGAGTTCGAGCTGGCGGCCATCCATGGCGGTCACGTTTAGGGTGATTGGGCCGTCTCCGGTCAGGTCCCCGGCAAACTCGAGCATGTCATCGGTCAGGGCGGTCACCGCCAGCCCGTCGCCGATAAACACCTGAACAAAAGCGCCTTGCCAGGCGGCGTCATCGGCGTCAAAGATCAGTTGGCCGGTCAGTCGCTGGCCGGCATCGCGCGGGGTGAGCTCCATGAAAGCCTGGCCGCCCGGGAAATTGGCCGAAAAGACGCGGGTGGAGGTCTCGCCACGCAGCGCGAGCTGGGGTTGGACCGGCAGCAGGGTGCCCGCGATGCGTTGGAGCTGGCGGACCAGACGGCGCTCAAACGGCTCGGTCGCTTGTGCTGGCCGGAGCGCGGGTTGAGCCTGGGTGGCGGGCGCCGCCAGCGCTTCGCGCAGCCAACCGACCTCGGCGCTGCAGCGCAGACACGTGCTGAGATGATGGTCGATGCCGATCTGGGCGTCAAGCTTGAGCCCGCCCGCGGCAAAATCGGCCAACGCTTCGGGATCGGGACAACCTTGTCGCAACATCCCGGCCCGCAGGCCGCCGTCCAGAACACTTAACTCGCGTCTTAGGATTCCAAACCGGCCAGAGCAGGACGGGCAGGCTGTCAGGTGGACGGTAATGGCGTCATTGGCATTACCGGCAAGCGCGGCGGCGAGGTCGTCTTCGCTGAGCGCCGGAGGGAACTGGCACGGATTAGTTTTTTGAGTCATGGCATTCAGCGGGCCTGGTGATCCATAAACGCGGCACAGGCGCGTTTGTCACAGCTCGCCCGCTCCCTCTTCGGGCAACCCAAAGCGCGAGCGCAATTCGCGGTCCTTGCGCAGGGCGCGCAGGATACGCTGCAGGGCAACGGTGACATCGCGAGCAGTCGGCCAGATCTGGGGGTATGCCCGGGCGATCTCGGCCGGTTTCAAGTCCTGCCGGAAGCGCAGGTCGGCCAGGCGCTGATCGTCCGGGGCAGGCAGAAGTTCGCGCAGTCGCTGCAGGATCTGGTCGTACTCGACGTTCGGCGCGAAGCCGTCCGGGTTTGGATGGCTTTCGTCAAGTTCGTCCAAGACCGGCTTGCGCAGTTGCTGGAGTACAGCGGTGATCACGCACTTCTTCAAATACGCCAGAATCGCGGGGAGCGTTTCAAACTGGTGGAAGGTCTGGGGCCCAAGCCGGTCGAACAACTTGCCGAATCCAATGTTGACAAAGACGTCCGGGCTGGGCTCCTGAGTCGACTCGAAACCCGGAAAATGGACCACCCAGCCCGCGCATAGCGGCGTGTAGATCCGATAGAAGTGGGTCATCGCATCCTGGATCCGATCCTGGAAGGCGGCCCGGGCGAGATCGTAACAACACAGAGATTCGGCCTTCAGGTCCCGGAAATAGCGCGCATATTCCTCTTCGCAGCAGCGAGCAATTTCGGCCAGCCTATCCGTTGAGACTTCCATGATGCGCGCCGGGACACGCAGAAGGGCCGGCGTCAAACGATCATACTACGCGGCCGGTATTTCGGGGCGCCCCACCTTTGGCGCGGTTTCCCGTGCCGCCTGTAACAGAAGAACGAAGAATATCGGGCCACGCCCGCGTTTGCCGACAAGCGCGCGCTCAGTCGACGGTCACCGGGATTCATCACGCGCCGGTTTCGCTCAAGCCTGCCAACGCTCAATGGGCGCGTTCGAAATGACAGTCGCGAGAGTGCGCGCGCGCCGCGCCGGGCCCGGGCACTTACGGCTGAATCCAGAATGAAATCCGTGCGCATCCGTATCATCCGTGTAACGAAAACGCGGGGAATGCGCAAGTCCACGGGCCGCTATTTGTACGCCTCGACCTTGACGCTCCAGGTCTTCGCGCCGCTGTCGGGGACATCCGCATACGGCACCCGGCCGGTGACGCGCACCTCGCAGAAGCCGGCCGCGCTGAGTTCCGCCAGGTAGCGCCCTTCCTCGCTCGCGCCCGCCACGCACTCGCAGTAGCTGCCGGTGTTGGCCCTGGCCGCGGGCTCGATCTCGCGGTCGGCGACGATGTCGCTCACCGCGAACTTGCCGCCCGGCTTGAGCACCCGATACGCCTCGCGAAAAACGGCCGGCTTGTCGGGTGACAGGTTGATGACGCAGTTGGACAGGATGACGTCGACCGAATCGCTCTCGACCGGCAGATGCTCGATATGGCCATACCGGAATTCGATGTTGCG
>JBKJQK010000400.1:0-9283 GCA_046594095.1 Anaerolineae bacterium
GTCCTCGAGACCGCGCCGCGCCATCAAACGTTCGACGTCCAGGCCGAGATGGCGCGCCCACGCGCCCAGCTCGGAGATGGCGTCGCCCCGCGGACCGAGCCGGGCCCACAGGACGCCACCCGGAAACCGGGCCCGAATGGCCGGGCGGTGGGCGAGTGCGACGGCCAGGGTCGTCTTCCCAATGCCGGCCATCCCGTGTAGGGCGGCGGATTGGCCGCCCGTCAGGGTCGTCTCGAGCCAGGCGAGGTCGCGTCCTCGGCCGACGACATCCTGGGCGGGTAACGGCGGCGCGGTGAAGATAGCCTGCGGGCGCGTCGCCGCCGGGTCGGGCTCAGCGAGCGCGAGCCGCCGGCGCAGATCGGATGACGCGTCCAGCGCATTAAGGAACGCCTCGACCCACACGCGGTCCCGGCCGCCGAGCGTCGTTGCGAATTTTATTAGCAGCTTGAGTTCGTTTTCCTGCCTGGGCCTGGAGGATCCGCTCTTCCAGGCGCGCACGGTGGCGTAGCTGACATTCAGCCCGTCGGCCATCTCCTGATCGAGCGCGCTGCGACCCATTCCGCGGGCGCGGGCGACGTCGTCGAGCAACGGCCTGACGAAGCGCGGCCCGCACATGTATCGGACGACGTTGGGCATCGGCGTGAGTTTAGCAGCGCTTCATTCGGGCTGACCGGAAGCGCGCTCACGGTATCTCACCCACCGCTGCGGACCAAAGCCCGCCGCTGCGGTGGCGTCAACCCATCCCGAGCACCCGCCATGCAAAACGGTCTCTGGCTGGCACCTGGCCGGCCAGGGCGGACTGGGCCTGGGCGAGCGCCCGCCCGGCATCGCCGTCCGCTGCGTAGCGGCGCATGAAATCCGCCATAAGCCGGGTGGTCGCCGCGTCCTCCACCGGCCAGCGCGCGCTGACGATCGCGCGGGCGCCGGCCGCCAGAAGCGCGGTCTCCACACCCACCCGCTCCTCGCCCCCGTAACTCACCTGGAAGGCGCTCTCGCAGGCCGACACGCACACCAGCCGCGCGGTCAGCCGCCAGCCAAGCAGCTCCTGCAGAGTGAGATTGTCGTCCCGCAGCGCCAGCGCGCTCAAGCGCAGCTGCTCCGGCTCGGCCAACGCATGCGTGGCGAGATACACAAGATCAAAGCGGGCCATCTCACCGCCATCGACCAGCGCTCGAACATTCGCGAGGGTCGCTTCCTCGCCCACCAACTGGATGCAACCCGGCCAGATCTCGGCCATCATCCGCGCCTCGCCAGCGCTGTCGGGCAGGCCGGCATGCCGGCCCTCAAACGAGAGCGGCGCGATCACGAGCGCCGACATGGGCGTCTCGCCCAACATCGATGGGCGGGCCAGCATCGCCGCGACATTCAGCGATGGCGCAAAGCGCAGCACGGCCCGCTCGCCCAGGGTGCCGCCGCCCGGCATCGGCAGGGCGGCGATGGCCAACCGGGAGAGTTGGTCTGCGTCCGCGACGATGAGCGTGGGCGGCGGGCGGGTCGCCGCGGAAGCCGGCAGCCAACCCGCGACTCCGAGCCAGTTCGCCAGCGCCCGCAACGCGGGATTCTCGGCCGCATCCTGGGCGTAGAAGCGGCGCCGGAAACCGGCGTCGCCGTCAGTCAGGCTGCGCAACATCCCGCGGATCAGGTTCCCGGCCGGGGCGAGCCGGAGCGAAAAATCCGCCGCCGACAGCAACATGATCAGCCACTCCGAGCCGCCTTCGGCCACGGGCTCGAGCGTTACCGCCGACCAATCCGCGCCAAAACGTGTCACAAAGGCCTCGCGCAAACCGGCCAGCCCCATCAGCGGCTGACCGGCCCGCAGCTCCGCAGAGGGCGGGGCGAACATCGCGCCGGCTTCGAACTCGGCGTAGCGGCGGGCGACCTGATCGGCCTCGCGGCGCAGCGCCGCCAGCGCGATAGGATCGACTTCCTGCGTGGGGCGAATCGCCTTGTCCGCCTCGGCCCGGCGTTGGCGGAGCAGACGGCCCAGGGCATCGAGCTCCGGACGGGGCGCCGGCGCCGCTGACTGCGCGTTCAGCCCGCGGGTCAGCCATTGCGCCCGGCGGTGCTCGCTGAAGGACAGGGCAGCAGCCCCGTCCTTCAGCGCGTGGGCGAGCCGCGCGCCCCGCCAGTAGACCGGGTCGAAGGTCCGGGCCGCGAAGGAGGCCAGGACCGGGTCGTCGCCGCTCAGGCGGATGGTTCGGATGGCCTGGACGGCGTTGCCAATGCCGCGCAACGCCCCGGACGCGTCGCCCGCCCGCAAATCCAGCTCGGCCCGGGCGAGTGACATCCGGGCGACGATATCGGGCAGCGTCGCCGAAACCGCTTCGATCCGGTCCAGCATGGCCCGCAGGATGGCCGTGTCGACAAGGTCGCCGCGCCCAAGCCGGGCGAGCTCGCACTCGGCCAGACGGACAGCCGACATCGACCACTGGTGAGGGACGTTCCGCTGGAGGGGCTCGGCCCGCGCGAGCTGGGCATGCGCCTCGTCGATTCGCCCGTGGCGCAGAAGGTGCTCGCCCAGCACCCGCATCGCCACGGCCAGCCGCGGCAGAGGCTCGGCCGAGGCAATCAGCGCGGCCGCCCGCCGGGCGAATCGGTCAAACTCGTCCGGCGGGCACACGGCCGCGGCAAAGGTCGCCGCCAGGGCCATGGGGATCGTGGCCCCGACCGTCTGGAAGTGCTCAAGCGCCCGGAGAAACAGGGCTTTAGCGGCTGGTGAATTCCCCAGCATCGTCTCGACCGCGCCGTGATCGAGGCGCGCCCAGCCGAGCATGGTGGGGATGGCGTGTTTGCTGGCGATCGCCTCGGCGGTCAGGTCGGCCGCGCCCGCGGCCTGAAGCTCGCCGCGGACGAAGTGATTTTGGGCGATGTTCAACCAGGACTGGGCGGCGCCGGTCATGTAGCCGAGGCGCTGATATTCGTCGGCGAGGGCGCGATTGACCCGGATCGATTCAGCATAATTTCCGAGCGCGTTCTGGACGCTGGCGGTCAGCATGTCGATGTCGAGCCGCAGCAGCGCGCCGCCCGATCGTTCGATCAGAGACCGCGCCTCATCGAGATCTCGTTGCGCGGCAGCCAGGTCGGTCCGCTCGTAGGCGCAGGTGGCCAGGCTGTAGAGGACGTGCGCCTGGCGATAGGTCAGGCCGAGCGCCCGGGCGAGGCGGAGCGCTTCGCTGGCCACCGCTTCCGTGGCGGCGCAGTCGGTCTGGACCCGCAGACTGAGGGCGGCCTGGGCGAGGGCATAGACATGCCATTCGGGCCTGCCCAACCTTAGGAGACGATCCGCGACCGGACGATAGCCGGCCAGATAAGCCTTGTGATCGTCGTTGCGCTGCAGGGCGATGAGGTCGAGCAGATCGCACTGAGCGATCTCGGCCTCGGTCCGGGCGGCTTCGAAGGCGGTCCGGCAAGTGGCGATTTTGGCGGTCGCGTCCCGGGTGCGCGACATCTTGATCAGGGTGAGGGCGACGTCGATCCCGCACCAGGCCCGGTCCAGCGGATCGAGGCCGGCCTCGGCCCGATGCAGAGCGTCGAGGGCCTCGTAGTGGCGATTGAGCCCATGCAGCGCCGCCCCGCGCTTCCACAGAACGAGGGGCGTTTCGGGCAATGCGGTCAGGATCTCCCACGCGTCGCGATATAGCTCGGCGTCCAGCAGCGCGAGGGCGCGGGCGAGAAGTTCGTCAGGCGGGCGTTGGGCGGCGGTGTCTGGCATGGGTATTGGCCCTAACGGTCAATCGTATATCAGGCGGATGGCATTGCGCACTCCCGCGCTACCAATTCTTTAGCAGCCCTTTAGCAGCCGGCGTAGCGGGCAAGCCCTACCGTCATTTTCGGCGAGATGCAGCTCCCCTTGTCTCGAACTAACAACAGCTCCCACCCGGGAGTTGAAGGAGGTGACATCGATGGGTAGTGGAAATCCGGGCGGTGGAACCGGCGGCTGATGGTGGTCCGACTCAGCCCGAGCAATCCAGCGCGATATGGATGGGCTTGCGGACGCGCTTGCTCTTCGGGTCGAGGACGTCGTCGGCCGCGGCGACGCAGGTCGCGTGACCTGCGTCATCGACCGGCATGCTGAAGCGCTTGCCGTCGATCGAGAGCGTGGCCTCGCAGGGGCCGGGCAGGCCGTCCTCGGCCGTGAAACGCAGAACAAAGGTGATGGACCCGGGCGTGCTCAGGCGGCGTCGCATCTCGAACTCAAACCAAATATCCCGATCGCCGAGGACGATGACGCTGACCTGGAGCAGATTAATCCGCTCGTCGGTGTGGGCGTCCGGCCCGCCGCGGAGCGTGACGGCCTCGCCGAGCAGCACCCGCTCGAGTTCGAACTCCACTTCGACACACTGAATCAGATTTACGGCCATGCAACGTACAGCATACACCCGATCGCGCTCGCGGACAGGCGCTGACCGTTATTGACTCGGGGAAATCTCAGCGACCGCCTCGCGGATCCGGGTGCGGCGGTTATTGACCGCGGCCAGGCTGAGATTGAGCGCGCGGGCGGTCTCATCAACTGAGTAGCCTTCCAGCCACATCCGGGCCACCTGTTGATTGGCCGGCCGCAGTCGGGCCAGGCGCTGGCGCAGGTCGAGGTGGGTGTCGAGACAGTCGCAGTTCTCGCGCCCGCAGATGCAAGTGGAGGACAGGGCGAGGGTGCTCTCCTCGTTGAGGTAGGTCAGCGAAAGGGTGATGACCCGGCGCGAGGGGCCGGAGAGGCTCATCTGCCGGGCGCGCAGCCAGGTGAACTGGCGCAGCCAGGCCTCCCAGGGCGCATCAAAGGTATAGCTCCGGATGCGTTGGGCGTCGGCGAGGGCGAGGTAAGCCTCACTGGCGATGTCCATCGCGCTGAGGCCGTCGGGCACCCAGGCGAATTGGGGCGCAATGGCGCCGGCCAGGGCAAGGATGAGCTGATACAGGCGGGCGGCGTTCTCCGGTCGTTGGGCGTCCATCCAGGCCGCGTATTCGGTCTCGCGGCAGAGGTCGACGTGCGCGACGTAGGTGGCGAGGAAGGCCTCCGGGCGGGCGGTCCGCCAGCGCCGCATGACCCGGCCGGCCCGGCCGCTCAGGATATTGCGGCGGACGATCAGCTCGACGACGGCCAGGCGTCCGGCGGAGGTGCCGGGCGGCGCGTGCCGGCGGATGAAGTCGGGCGCGCACAACGCTAGCAGGGAGGGGGTGTGGGGGGTGGGTGAGGTCATGCCGGTGTGTCCGGGGCAGGGGTGCCAGTTACTCAGGGCTTAAAGATACACCCGGTTGGGAATTGCGCAAGTCGCCGGACGCGGCGGAAGTTTTCGCCGTGCAGGGGGGAGGCCCGAACGTGTTCGGAGTCAAAATCAATGACCTATTGTCAATGCAAATCCGCCACTGAGACAGATTGAGTCGGTTCTCGCCCGTGCTATTCGGTGCAACAGAAACCCGGGCGCGCGCATTCGCCAGACCGCCAACCTGGGCTAAGGGAATTTCCCCCTAATTCTTAATCGTGATCGTCACTTCGCCAAACTGAGGCAGGGTGTTGGGAATGGGCTTGGGCCTCGGGCCGCCGACCACGGTCAAGCGCAGCTTCCACACCCCGTTGGGCAATGGCTGCTTGTCCCAGGTCATGGTCGTGTCCCACAACATCAGCCGGCCGTTCTCCACCGACGTGGTGAAGCTCCCCGCCACGAAGCACAAGCTGCTCGCCCCGCAACGCGAATCGACAAACTCAAACTTGTACGACGCAAAACCCGCGCAGATTGCCGTGCCCCTGACTTCGACCGTGCCCTTGAGCACGTCCCCGTTCCTCGGCTGGGTGATCTCGGCTTTTCCCGTTTGGCAGGTCGGCCCTAACGTCGCGGTCGGCGTCGGTGTCGGCGGCGCCGCGGGCGGTGTCGTTGGCGTGGATGTTGCCGACTGGGGCGTCCAGGTCGGCGGCGCCGGCGTGTTGGTGGCCGCGACCAAAACGGGTTGCGCTACAGCCGCCGTGGCACTCGGCCCCGCCACCACCACCGGCTGCCCCGGGATGTCCGTCGCACTGCCACCAGCGACCATCGGCGTGGCGGGCTTGGTTGGCGTCGCGGTCTGGGCCTGGGCCGAGATCGCCGCAGGACCCGCCTCGCGGGTGTTGCCCGGCGCGAGCAGGCTCGCCGCGATCGCGATCGCGGCCACGACCACGAGCAACGCCAGGATGCCGATCACCACCATCGGGGCTCTGCTTCCCCGCCCTTGCTGCGGGATCTGTCGGGGGATGGGCTGACTCAGGGCCGCCGCGGCCATCGGTGGCGGTGGCGCGGCATACCCCCCGCCATACACCTGAGTCGATGGCAGGGGGTACCCGGCTGCCGCCGCTACCCGGGTGCCATCGGCCGGCGCAACGCCGCCGCCATACACCTGAGTTGGCGCCGCTGCCACCATCGTGGCCGCGACTACGATCGGGGCGGCTGCTCCCGCCGTCAGATCTGCATGCCGCAGCGCGGCGGCAAACTCGCCGGCCGTCTGGAAGCGGTTCGCCGGATCCTTGGCCAGGGCCTTCATCGTGATCCGCTCCAGCTCCGGCGGAATGTTGGGGTTGAGACTGCGCGGGACCGGGATCGGATCCATGACGTGCTTCAACATCACCGCCACCGGCGTGTCGGCCCGGTAGGGCACCCGCCCGACCAGCATTTCAAACAGCATGACGCCCAGCGAGTAAATGTCGCTGCGCGCATCAACCTGGGTGCCCTGGCCTTGCTCTGGGCTCATGTAGCTTGGCGT
The DNA here is from genome assembly GCA_046594095.1 of Anaerolineae bacterium. Classification (GTDB taxonomy): domain Bacteria; phylum Chloroflexota; class Anaerolineae; order J036; family Brachytrichaceae; genus Brachythrix. The sequence continues at coordinate 6,727 of JBKJQK010000400.1, forward strand.
GCCCAGCACCGCCCCGGCGCTGGTCAGCATCGTAGAGCCTTCGACGATGTGGGCGATTCCGAAGTCGCTCAGCAGGCAGTTGCCGCCGTCGTCCATCAGCACGTTGGCCGGTTTGATGTCCCGATGCACCAGGCCGCGTTTGTGCGCGTAGTCCAGGGCGTCCGCGATCTGGCCGATGATCCGGACGGTCTCAGAGAAGGATACGGTCCGCCCCTTGAGATAGTCCGTTAACGAGCCCGCGTTGACCAGGGGCATGACCATGTAGCTGTAGCCCTCGGCCTGCCCGTAGTCAAACACCGCCAGAATCCGGGGATGCTGCAAGGTCGCCAGGGTCTTGGCCTCGCGTTTGAATCGCTCGGAGAACTGTGGGTCGTTGGCGTACTGCTGGGGCAGGACCTTGACCGCCACCTCGCGCTCGACCGATGGCTGATAGGCCCGGTAGACCATCGCCATGCCGCCCTCGCCGAGGGGCCGCAGCATCTGATACGGCCCAAATTGCATTCCGGAGAGATCTTGCATCGCTGGATATTCGCACAGGGCTGGGTCATTGTCAAACACTCGCGCGTGGGGCATTCATAACGCAACGTCGGGCGGCCCGCTGCCGTACAATCCCCCGCGTGCCCCAGCTCATCACCAGCCTCACCAACCCGCGAATCAAACACGTCGTCACCCTGCGCGACAAGAAGACCCGCGACGCCGACGGTCTCATGCTCATCGAGGGCTATGACGACTTGTCCCTCGCCCTTGCGTGCCTCCCGAACGTGCGCGCGCTGTTCTACTGCCCGGAGCTCTTCAAGATCGCCGATGGCGCCGCGCGTGCCTTCCGGGCAACCTGCGCCGGATCGGGCGCAGAACTGATCGAGGTCAGCGAGCCCGTTTTCCGCAAGATCGCCTACCGCGATGGCCCGGACGGCTGGCTGGCCGTTGCCCCCCAGCCCGACTTCAGCCTGGTCAATCTGACGCCGACGCGAGCCAATCCATTGATCATCCTCGCCGAGCGGGTCGAGAAGCCCGGCAACCTCGGGGCGATCCTGCGCACCGCCGATGCCGCCGGCGCCGACGCCGTCATCGTCTGCGACCCGATCGCCGACCTGACCAACCCCAATGTCGTGCGGGCCAGCATCGGGGCCTTGTTCAGCGTCCCCGTCGCAACGGCGACCAATGCCGAGACCCTGGCCTGGCTGCGTGCGCGCAACATCGCCATCGTAGCCACCACGCCCGCGGCCAGCCAGCCCTTCACCGCCGTCGACCTCACCGGCCCAATTGCGATCCTGGTCGGCGAGGAGAAATACGGGCTGAGCAAGTTCTGGCTCGAGCAGGCCGATATGTCGGTGCTTATTCCCATGGCTGGCAAAGTGAACTCGCTGAATGTGTCGGTCTCGGCAGCGCTGCTGGTGTATGAGGCGGTCAAGCAGCGCGCGGCTGCTGGACCACAAACGGCGCGGTGAACGTCCGTTAACCCCTGGGGCGGCCCCAGACTAAGCCGCGGCAGATGGCCACGTTGCGTGGGGCCTCCCCATGCAGCGCGCGTGAACGTTGGTTAACCCCTGGGGTGGCCCCACACTAAGCCGCGGCAGGCAGGCAAGTAGCGGGGGCCTCCCCAGGGGTTAACGGATGACGGGCGAGTCTCATCCTCGGTCATCCCTTTTTGTTGACCCCAGATACGCTTTTTCCTGTCGACGACGTACCTCGGGCCACCCGAAGAGTTGGCTGAGGTTCCCCCTGTGCGTCCTTACGTCTGTCAGCCGATCGCCGTCTGCGCTCCGCACTTGTCAGTAAACTGTCAGGTTCATTTGTCGGGGTTTTCCGGATACTCATCGCGTATGAGCATCCATCCTCGCAACACACTGGCAACCCTTCTTCTGTGCGTCCTCGCGATGAGCGCCTGTCAGTCCGCTGCGCCAACGCCTCTTGATCCCAAAAGCGCAACGGTGCCCACGGCGACTGCGCCTGTGATCCTCCCGACCCAGACCGTGGCGGCGCCGACCCAAACAATGGTGCCGCCAACGCCGACGACGGCGCCGACGCCGACAGCGGTCACGCCCACGCCCGTCTCAACAGCGACCGTCGCCCCAATTCCGATGACAAGTACGCCGATGCCGCCAGCTCAAGGACCGCTCCCGCTCTTGTCGACGGTGGCCAGGTCGGGAACCCCAACGCCGGCGCCAGTGACGGTCAACGGTGCGCTCAAAATGTGGTGGGTCGACCAGATGGTCCAGCAGCCGGACGGCGCGTTTATGGCGCCGGAGGACGTTCGGCTGGATATTCGCGATATGGGCAATGCTGTCCTGGCTTCCCGAATTGTGCCCAAGGGGCAGGATTCGCTTGCCGTTGCGAAGCAATTTGTAGCGTCGGGGGCGGCGACAACTGAGACCTACTTCACAGGCGAAGAAAGAGCCAAGCGTCTGGCCGCGACGCTACGTGGACCGGTGAGCGTCTACCTTACGGGCACCATCCGTGTGATCGATGTCCGAGCCTTCAGCGCCGATGGCATGACGGCCTTTATGACGTTTCAGTATCTGAATGCGCGCGTTGACACGTATGACGCCGGTCACGA
>JBKJQK010000448.1:0-20971 GCA_046594095.1 Anaerolineae bacterium
GAGCGCGGGGCGGTGGCTGAGCGGGTGCTGCGCGACGACACGGGCGAGGCGCGCTTCGTCCCGTATGCGTCGACCCTGGCCGAGCCGAAGGCGGCCTATGAGGCGGGCCCGACTGCCTCTCCGCCCGGCGAGGTCGCCGTCTATCTGCCGCCCTTCTTCCACGCCGAGTCCAACGTAGCGAGGCAATCATTGCGCCTGGCCGCCTGCCCGCCCGAACGCGGCCGGCTGTCCGAATTCCAGAAGGTCGACTTTGACGTCATGTTCGACTACCTGGCCAAAGCCGCCGACCTGCGACTCTCCGACCCGCAAAAAGCCGGTGTTCGGGCGGCCCTCACCCACCCGCTGTCGGCTCTCACCGGCGGGCCGGGGACCGGCAAGACCACCAGCCTGCGCGCGCTGATCAAGGCCCTCCAGGCCAAACGCAAGACGGTTCTGCTCGCCGCCCCTACCGGCCGGGCAGCCAAGCGCCTGTCGGAGGCAACCGGCTTGGAGGCCAAGACCCTCCATCGCCTGCTCCAGCTCAAGCCGGGCGGCGGCGCGGCCTTTGACGGCGAACACCCTCTCCCGGCCGACATCGTCATCGTCGACGAATGCAGCATGCTCGACACCTTGCTGGCCAACACCCTGCTCAAGGCCATCGGCACCGGCACCCACCTCCTGCTCGTCGGCGATGCCGATCAATTGCCCAGCGTCGGGGCCGGCAATGTGCTGGGAGATGTGCTCTCGAGCGGGGTCGTGCCCGTGGTCCGACTCGATCAGATCTTCCGCCAGGCGGCTGACAGCGCAATCATCACCAACGCCCATCGGATCAATCACGGCGAGATGCCCGAGACCGGCGGGCTGATCGGCGATTTCTTCTTCTTCATCGATGACGACGCCGAATCCGTGGCCGCACTGATCGTCGATCTGGTCACCCGTCGAATCCCGGCCAAATTCGGGCTGGTCCCCGCCGATATCCAGGTGCTCGCCCCAATGCGGGCTGGGCCGGCCGGAGTCGAGGCACTCAACACAGGCCTGCAAGCGGCGCTCAATCCGGCTCGCGAGGGCCAGCCGCAACGCGCGTTTGGCAACCGCGTTTATCGCCCCGGCGACAAGGTCATGCAGACGCGCAACAACTACGATAGCGACGTCTTCAACGGCGACTCCGGGATGATCCAGGTGGTTGATCCAGTCGACCAAATCGTGCGGGTGAGTTTTGACGACGGGCGCATTGTCGACTACGACTTCACCGATCTCGACCAGCTCGCCCTGGCCTACGCGGTGAGCGTGCACAAATCGCAGGGCAGCGAGTACCCCGCCGTGGTCGTTCCGCTGCTTATGAGCCATTACCTGCTCCTCGAGCGCAGACTGCTCTACACGGCGGTCACCCGGGCCCGCAAGCTTGTTGTTATGGTCGGCAGCCGCAAGGCGATGGCCATCGCGGTCCGCAACGCGGCCAACCGCGAGCGGTTCACCGGTCTGCGCCCGCGATTGCGTTTTCCGTAGAGACGCCCCGGCGGTGCGCCTCGTTCGATCGGTCCTCGCGGGTCTATCGCACCAGCCCGTCGATGGCCGCCTGCAACACGGGGTCGGGATCGTCGGCGCCAAACTCATCCCAGGCGGTCGCGACCGGGATATCAGGCGTCAATCCCTTGCCCTCCCAGTTTCCACCGTTGGGCAGGCGGAACGTCTCCAGGGCAATACTCATCTTTGAGCCGTCGTACAGGCTGTAGGCGCGCAGCAGTTCGATGTTGCCGGCGCTGGGCTGCCCGACCAGCGTCGCGGCGCGAGCGCTCTGCATCGAGCCCGCGAAAACCTCGCCAAACGATTCGGTGTCGCGCCCGATGAGGATCATCAGCTTGACCGTGAAGGCGTTGCCGTACTGGAGGTCAATCACCTCCAGCGGATCGCGCTCGCCCTTGCGATTGACAAAATCGCCTGGCGAGGTCTTGGTAAACAGACCCAGCACCGACGCCAACTGCGGGTAGTTGCCCCCGCCGTTCTGGCGCAAGTCCAGAATCAAACCATCCATCTTGCCGTTGGACTGCTCCATCATTTGCTCGACCGCGTCCGCGGCCTTGTCGCGAATTGTCTTCTCATCAAAGGCGGGGATACGGAGATAGCCGATCTTGCGCGCCCCGGGCAGCAAACGGTAGTCCAGGACGACATTGCTGCGGATGACGGCCCGCGCGACCGTGACCTCACGCTCCGGTTTGCCGGGCATGCGCACCGTCAACCGGACGGTCGAACCCTCAGCCCCGCGCAACAGACTGGTCTGCGGAACGCCGTCGGCCGAGATGGCAGGCTTGCCGTCAATCTTCAACAGAAGATCGTGCGGGCGGATGCCGGCCCGCTCGGCCGGGCCGCCGGGGGTAACCCGCAACACATACAGCCAACTCTTGTCCAGTCTGAAATTTGTCGACACCCCGATCCCGATGTAGCCGTCCCCGCCCGCATAGCGGGCCGCGTCTTCAACCGCCTCCTGGGGCGTGAGGAAATAGGAATGCCCGTCGCCGAGGCGGTCCACCAGGTCGGCCATTGCAACCCAGAATTGCGCGTTTGACATGCCGGCGTTGATCCGCTGGTTCATCTTCGCCTGTTCGGCCTTCCAGTCCAGCCCATTGAACTTGGGATCGACATAGTTCTCGTTGACGAGGTTCCAGGCCTGCTCAAACGTCTGTTGCTGCAGGCTTGTGTCGCGCGCGCCAGGCGCGATGGTCGGGAAGACGCTATCGCCGGGGGCAGGGGTGTTGGCTCGGGCGGCCGTCGCCGCCGGTCGGGGCGTGGCGACCGAGACAACGGTGGCGCCCGGTCGCGCGGTGGGCGCCGGATTCACCGTTGCCGCGGCGGCGAACGTTGCCGGCGGGCGGGTGGCTGGCGCGCGCGGAGTACGCGTGTCATCCACGTAGCTGGGGTCTGTGGGCAGGGCGGCCACACCGCCGGGTTGCCCGCCGGCGAATCCAGAAAAGAACGCGAGACCGCCCAGCATGGCCACGGCGATGGCTCCGCACGCGCACGCGGCCAGGATGGCGGCGATGATGCCAGCAATCAGGCAACCATTGCTGCGCTTTGGCGCCTGCTGAAATTCTGAGGGTGTTTGCATGCGTTACTCCTTCGGCGGCGCTGCGCCACCCTTCGACCGGGCTACCTCAGGTGAAGCGCGCCCGCGGACACGAAGCCCTTCCGGCCTCGATTTGGGCCGCTCATGACCCGAACCGCGATCCATTCGCCCCGATGGCCAATCGCGGCCAGGGCAGATTTTGGCGCTTCGATGATGCGCAGCCGGTCTTTCGAACCCAGCCCCGCGATCGCGCTCCCGCTCGGCGTTCGGCGGAGGACGGCCCCGCGAGACCCGACGCTCACCTGCAACCCTGCGGCGCGCTGCAGCGCGGGCGCCGCGCTCAAATCCGGCCCGGGGCCGATCCCTCGTTCCACTTGCGCGCGGACGACATACCAGGCCGCGACAAAACCAGTCAGGCCGTCATCGGTCGCGGCGTGAAGCCACGCGCCGGCCTGACCCACTTTTGCGGCCGCGGCGTCGGGCGGCTCGAGCGCCATCAACGGGCTTCCGATCGGCAAGAGCTTCTTCTGGCGGCCAGATACGGGCGCCTCGCGCAGGCGCAACCCGCCGATGGCGCGCACGTCCGGATCGTCCGCGACGACGACCCGAACGGCCGGGTCAGCAGAGTCTCCGCTCAAGCCGCCACTCAACCGGGGGCCGTCGATCTCGACCACATACGTGATGATCCGTTCCGGCCCGCGGCGGCCAAACCCATAGGCCGCTACCAGCGACGTGCCGGTCCGCGCCTCGACCGGCCACGGGTCGGAGATCGCGTAGTCGCCATCCCGCTTCTCGGTCAGTACGACCCAGTGGCTGTCCAGCTCTGGACTCGGCGACATGTCCAACTCAACCAACACCGGCCGGCCCGCGGCGACCTCAGCATCGATTTCGCCCAGCGGCGCGGGAATCGACCGGCAGTCGATCCGGCGGCGGGCGCTCATCCCCGGCAGCGTGTCGGGCATCGCGCTCCACACAAACAGAGCCCCCGCAAAGCCCCGCCCGGCCCCGAGCGCCCTGAGTTTGTCATTGAGCAAAGCCGGCGTTTCGGTCAACCCAAACGCGCCCGACAGCATCGCCAGCGAGGTGATCAGGCACCCGTCGCTGCCGATCGTCGTGGTCGCGTCGCCATACCCCAATCGGTTTTGGCGCCAGGCCGGATCCCGCTGGGAGAGCGGGACGAGGTTGATCATGCTGGAGCGATTGTAGATGAAAGCCCGAGCCTTGCGCATTGGGCTGAACCGGCGACAATAAATGCCTTGCGGCGCCAAAACCGCACATATCAGGGGGAACACATGTCTCAAATAGCCAAATGGATCATCCTCATTGCCGTAGCGACCGCCGGATGCGCCAGCGCGCCAGCGACGGAGGCGGCCGCAGCGCCGTGCCCGGTGGGTACACAAACGCCGGCTTTTTTGGTCGTTGACCCAGTGACGACACCGACCGGCGCGCTCGAAGCCGACGTCAGCATTCGGATCGCGGCCACCCAGGGCGGGCCTGGCCGCGCGATCCAGAAGGGCGCCGACGCCGGCCCTAACGGCACGCTCGTGATCGAAACGCAATCCGGCGCGTTTGGGGTCAGCCGGATCAAGCTGTTGCCCGACACCAGTCACCGCTTGTCGATCAACGTCGAGTTTGACGAAACGACGCCCGGCCCCACCCGCAATGCCAACGGAATCTGCGGCACCCAAACAAATCGGCGCAAGCTCTCGACCACGACCGATCAGAACGGGACACCCCTCGTCATCGTCCAGAGCCAGGCGCTCGCGGGCGGCGCCGCCACGCCCAGCGGCGGCGGAGCCTCGCCGATCAGCGGCCCGACCACCGTCCCGGTCGTGGCTCCCACTGTCGTTGCCCCCGCGGGCGTTGGGTCATGCGCCGACGCGGCGGCCTTTGTCGCCGACGTGACCATTCCAGACGGCAGCGAAGTGATTGGCGGGTCGCCCTTCAACAAGTCCTGGCGCGTGCGAAACGCGGGCGCATGCACCTGGGGCCCAACCTACAGCGTGTCCCGCACCAGCACGAGCGCCGGCTTCAGCGCGCCCTCAACAGCCCAAATTGCCGCCTCGGTCAACCCCGGTGACAGCGCCGACCTGAGCGTTCCAATGACGGCCCCAGCCGCGCCTGGGCAGTACTCCGCCTCATATCGCTTGCGGGCGCCGGACGGGACCCTGTTCGGACCTTCGCTGACAATCGCCTACGGGGTTCCCGGCGCGATTGCGCCCTCCGGATGCGTTGGCGCGCCCGTCATCGCCTCGTTCACCGCCGAGCGACTCAATCCGACCAGCAATCAGTTCACCCTGCGTTGGGGGCCGGTCAGCAACGCCGACCGGGTCGAGCTCGACAATGGGATCGGGGGAGTCGCCGCGCCGGGCGAGCGGTCAGTCACGATCGCGGCGAACAAGACGTACCGACTTACCGCGAAGTGCGGCGCCACTGTGACGAACGCCGATATCGGTTTAACCTATCTTGCGCCGGTTGCCATCGTCAGCTTTGCCGGTAATTGGGTGACCAACTTCGGGACCATGAATCTGACCCAGAGCGGCACGGCCGTGACGGGAAGTTACGTGAACGCCTTTGGCGGATCCAATGGCACCGTCCAGGGCACCGTGTCGGGCAACGCCCTCAATGGCACATACACGATTGGCGGATCGGGCAGCATCCAGTGGACGATCAATGGAAACACGCTGGACGGAAACTGGAACGGCACCAATCAGTGGTGCGGCGCCCGGGTAGGTAGCGCCTTCCCCTCGGGCTGTGGTTTCGCGGGAAGCTGGATCGCCAAAGTCGCTGGAAACTCAAGTTGCGCGATGAACCTGTCCCAGACTGGGACGGCAGTGAGCGGCAACTACTGCAACGGCACGCTGAACGGCACTGTGACGTATGCGGCAGCCGGGGCAATTCTGACCGGAAACTGGAACACGGGCGGAACCGGCACACTCAAGTTCTATCTGGCCAGCTACAACGGCGACAACTTCCAGGGCAATTGGAACACCTCGAATGAGTGGTGCGGCCGGCGCGCCAGCGCCGCCCTGCCGGCGACGTGTTTGAAATAGCCATGAGCCATGAGCCATTAGCCTTTAGCCATTGGCCTTTAGCCAACAGCTATGGCCAACAGCTATGGCCAATAGCTAAAGGCTAAAGGCTAAAGGCCAATGGCTAAAGGCTAATGGCTAAAAGCTAATGGCTAATGGCTAATGGCTGGTAGGCTATAATATCGGCCGCTTGCCAACCAGTGATATCGGCAAGGAAGTGGGTGATTTTTTCAGTGGCTACACGCGTAATGGTTGAAGATGATGAGACGTTCGAGTCTGCGATTCGGCGCTTCAGCAAGATGGTTCAGGGTGACCGCGTCCTTGCGGAGGTTCGCGCCCGCCGTTTCTTTGAGAAGCCCAGTATCGTAAACAAGCGCAAGAGGGCTGCCAAGCTGCGCAAGAGTCGTCGGCAGAGCGCTCGGCTGTTGAATCCGGACATGCCGTAACAGGCGGATCGGTTTCAGATCGTCACCGGCGCCCGGGATTACCCCGGGCGCCGGTTTCGTTTTCCGGGTCGGCCTTTCGCGGCCCGGCGCGGGCCAAATACCTCCCCGGCTTGATCGAGCCGCCGCCCGGCATGCTGTATATTCGTCAATCTATGGACGCGCCACTCAAAACGAAAATCCTGTCCGACCTCAAGGACGCCTTTCGAAGCGGGGACACCACCCGAAAAATGGTGTTGAGCCTGATCAACGCCGCAATCAAGAACGAAGAGATTGAGGCACGGGTTGACGCCCGGGCTGGTGTGCTCAGCGAGGCCGATGTGCTGGCCTTGATTCGCCGCGAAATCAAACAGCACGAAGAATCGCTGCTCGAGGCCAAAAACGCCAGTCGCGAGGACCTCGTCGCCCAACAGACGGCCGAACTTGTCCTCTTGCGGGCCTACCTCCCCGCCCAGATGACCCGCGCTCAGATCGCCGAGGTCGCCCGCGAAGTCATCGCCTTGGTGGGCGCCAAAACGCCCAAACAGCAGGGCGAGGTCATGAAGGCACTCCAGCCTCGGGTCAAGGACAATGCCGACGGCAAACTGGTAAATGAGGTTGTGCGCGAATTGCTGAAATAGCCCGCCTGTGATTTTGCCCAAGCTCAAGCTCGCCGGTCGCGCGCGGATCCTGGCCCTGGCCGCGGTCGGGTTCGCCATGTTTCTCGGGATTACGGCCGCCCAGCTTTCGCGCTTCTTCATCGGCAGCGGCGCCACCCTTGAGGCAGGCATGGTCGCGCCACGCGACATACGGGCCACGGGTCGGGTGACGATTCTTTCGGATATCCTTACTCGGAACCTGCGCGATGCAGCTGAAGCCAACGTTGCGCCAATCTATTCGCCCCCGGACGCCCAGGTGGCTCGCAAGCAGCTCGCCACCGCCCGCGAGACGCTTGACCGGATTGCGCGGATCCGTGGAACACCCGAAATCAGCGAGACGGACAAGATCCGCCAGCTGGTCGCGCTGCCGGCGCTTAAGATCGACGAGATCTCCGCCCGGGCGATTCTTCGGCCCTCCGACAGCGCCTGGACGCGGATGGACGCCCAGATCATCACCTTGCTCGACCAGAACCTGCGCGAGCCCGTCCGTTCCGAAGCCCTGGATATCGTCCGGGCACGCCTCCCCAGCCAGGTCAGCCTCAGTTTCACAACCGACGAAACAGCCATCATCGGCGCCATCGCCAGCGCGCTGATCGCGCCCAACATCAGTTTCGACGCGGCCGCGACCGAAGCCGCAAAACGCAGCGCCCGGAATGGCGTTTCACAGGTCCAGGTCACCTATGAGCCGAATCAGGTCATCTTGCGCAACGGGCAGGTGATCGGCCCAGCCGACATCGAGACCCTCGACAAGCTGAATCTGCGCCGGCCCGCCATTACCTGGGCGGATGTCATCAACGCAATCGCGCTCAGCCTGCTCACCACGGTCATCATCGCCCTGGCGATGTGGCGCCAGCACCATGGACAGGATCGGGAGTTGCAAGATCGGCCGTTGCGCGAGACCGTGCTCAGCGGTCTGTTGATCACCGTCGCCATCATTCTCGGGCGCTGGCTGTTGCCGGGCCGGGGCTTCATCCCCTATCTCGCGCCACTGGTCGCGATTGGCATCGTGGTGGGCGCCTGGTCCGGCACGCTGGCGGGTGCCACTGCGGCGGCCATGGGCGGCGGATTGATCGGCGTCGCGCTCGAACGCCCGATCGAGTTTGCGGCCCTGTATGCCTGCGGCGGAGTAGTGGCGTGTCTCAGCATCCGGCGCTCTGAACGGGTGGGCGACTTCGTGCGCGCTGGGATCTGGGCTTTTCTGGCCCAGTTCTGCATCATCATCGCCTTCCACGCCATCGGCTACCTGCCATCCGACCTGCCCCAGATCGCGCTGTATGTCGTGGGCGCGTTTGCGAGCAGCATCATTTCAGCCGCCCTGTCGCTGGCGATTCTGTATTTGGTCGGCGTTTCGTTTGATCTGCCCAGCGCCATTCAGATGAACGAGCTGGCCCGGCCATCCCATCCGCTGCTCAAACAGATGCTGAGCCGCGCGCCAGGCACCTACCATCACAGCCTGATGGTCGCAAATCTTGCCGAGCACGCCGCGGACCGGATCGGCGCCGATGCGCTGCTCACCCGGGTGGGCGCCTACTATCACGACATCGGAAAATCCGCGCATCCGTACTTCTTTATCGAGAATCAGCTCGATCGCGACCGGAATCCGCATGTCGACATCGATCCGCTGACCAGCGCCCGCATTCTTCACAATCACATCACCGACGGGCTTCGCCTGGCCCACGAATACCGCCTGCCGTCCAGCATTAGCGCCTTCATCGCCGAACATCAAGGTTCAATGGTGACCAAGTCGGCTTTCGGCCGGGCCCAGAATGCGAGTCCGATTCCGGTGGACGAGGGTCCCTACCGTTATCCGGGCCCGACTCCGCAAAGCCGGGAAACCGCCCTGGTGATGCTGGCCGACGCAAGCGAAGCAACCGTGCGCGCCGTGCGCCCGTCCACGCCCGAAGACATGGACCAGGTCGTGCGCAAGGTCATCCTCGAGCGGGTCAATGACCACCAACTGGAGAATAGCGGTCTGACTCTGGGCGATCTCGAGCGAGTGGCCCGGTCATTCGTCGAGACCCTGCGCGGAGCGTATCATCCTCGAATCGAATATCCCCAACTGGGTCCGGCCATCGCGGCGCCAGCCGCCGCGCCGGCCGTTGAAACCATCCTGCCGCTGGTCGGCAGCCGAGATCAGGTCTAGTCGCACGCCCTCAATAAACATGACCACATCCACCACTCTCACCGTGAATGTCAAATCCCAGCGTGGCCAGGCGGTCAAGGGCCGGGTGCCGCTTGTTCGCCGGGCCGCCCGGGCCGCCTTTGCGACCGGGCTCCGCCGCCTGGACGGGCATGTTCCCGTGCCTGGCCTCTACAGCCTCACCGTGCGGCTCACCGATGACACCGAGCTTCAAACGCTTAATCTGCGCTACCGGCACATCGACAAATCCACCGACGTGCTGTCTTTTGGCGGAGCCGGCTGGGAGGATGGGGCCCTCTCGCCCGCGCAGCTTGCGCTCACTGACGAGGAGATTCGCTATCTGGGCGACCTGGTCGTGTCAATGGACCATTGCGCCGCTCAGGCTAAAACCGCCCGGCATTCGTTCGAGGCCGAGCTGTCCTTGCTCGTCATCCACGGGACGCTTCACCTGCTGGGCTATGACCACATGGCCCGGGCCGGAAAGACCGCCATGTGGACGGCTCAGCAGAAGGCGCTGGGCGAGCTCGACTTGCTGATGCCGTCAACGGCCCGCCCGGAACATCTTCCACGGGCCTAGCCGGGGCTAAACAGCGGATTTCGCCTGAACGGACGGCGCGGCCTGCCAGGCGCGTAACGCGGGGCGCAACATCAGAAGAGCCCCGATCAGGAGCACGATCAGCCCGCCGTTGATGCGAATCGCACCGACGGCGCCGAGTTGCTGCGCGCTGAAACCCACCAGCAGGGCCGCCAGGGGCAGCATCCCGAAACTGACCGTTGTCACCAGGCTGATGATGCGGGCCCGCATGTTGGGCGGGGCCATCAGCTGGGTCAATCCAAACGCCATCGTCATCACCACCGGCGCCCCAAAGCTGGCCAGGAACATCGTCACCAGTTGCAGCGGGAGGACCGGCATGAGCGAGAAAACGACCGTCCAGGCGCCCAGCCAGATCGCCCCGCCGGCCATGACCAATCCAGTCCGTTTTGCCGCCTGGGCCAGCGGCACGATGAAGACCACGCCCACCAGCGCCCCCAGTCCGGAAGCGGAGAGCAGCGCGCCTGTCGAGGCCGCGTCGCCATTTACGATGTCCGCCGCCACAGTCAGGGTCGAGAATCCCAGGAACGTCATGATGATGACGAACCCCAACACGTCCTGTAAGCGGGGCTGACCGCGCACAAACGCCAATGCTTCGCCGATCCCGCCCTGGCCCGCCCCGCGGGTGGCGCGAACTTGCGAGGCGCGCACCACAAAGAGACTGACGAGCACCGCCGCAAAACTCACCCCGTTGATCAGGAACGCGACCGGCGCGCCGAGGCTCGCAACGACCAGGCCACCCAGGGCCGGGCCCAGAAAGCGGCTGACGTTCAGGATCATCGCGTTCAGGTTGATCGCTTTGCGGACTTCCGACATGCCCGACAGATCGCCCAGAAAAGCTTGCTGGGTGGGCAGATCGACTGCGTTCGAGATCCCCAGGATGAAGGTGAGCGCATACATCTGCCACAGCTCGGCATTGCCGGTCGCGGTCAGCGCCGCCAGGGCAAACGCCAGGACCATCGCCACGGTCTGGGTGATCAGCAGCAACTTGCGGCGGTCGAAACGATCCGAAATCGTTCCCGTCCACGGGCTGAGCAGCAGGATCGGCAGGGTGGTCAGCATCCCCGCGATGCCCAGAGCCTGAGGCGAGTTGCCGCTCAGCTTGTAGACCACCAGCGACGCCGCCGTGGACTGCATCCAGGTCCCAATCAGGGAGATCGCTTGTCCGCCCAGATAGGTCCGGAAGTTGGATTGGCGCAGGGGCGTAAAGCTCCGCGAAAGTGTGCCGAGCGCGTTTCGAATCTGCATGCTGGGACTTCCCGTTGCGCGCATGGGGGCGCGGAAAACACACGTTCGTCCCGGACTCGAGAGCCGCGGGACGAACGCGCAATTTTTAGACCGATTGCCGCCTACGCGGCGGCGACTTGTTCGATGGCTTGCTTGAGATAGGCGTAGGGCTGCGCGCCCACGACCAGGTATTTGTCGTCCATTACAAGCGCGGGTACGCCCGTCAGCCCATATTCCTGGGCGAGGGCAACGTCAGCGTCCACCGCCTCAGACCAGGCCGAATCCGTCAGCGCCGGACCAAGGTCGTCGGGGCGCAACCCGGCCGCCTTCCACAACTCAGCCAGGACGCCCGGGTCGGAGATGTCGCGACCAACCAGCCAGTAGGCGTTCTGGACTTGCTCATGAAAAGCCTCGCCCTTGCCCAGGCCGTCTGCCGCCTTCTCCAGCACGAGCGCCGGACGCGAGTCGATGCCAAACGGCCCCGCCTGGATGGTCAGCCCGGTATCTTTGAGAACACGCCCGGCAAATGCAGGCCGCGAGACTTCAATCCGTTTGAGGAATTCAGGTGACATCGGCGGCGAACCGGCCGGGCGGAGTTCATATGACCGCCAGCGCAGCGTGATCGGGTGGGTTTTTTTGAGCTCCTCCAAACTGGAAGAGACGAGGAAACAGTAGGGTCAGACAAAGTCGGACCAGATGTCGATGTGAACGTTCTTCATGGTTTTTACTTTGCCTCGGCCAGCAGGCCGGCGAAGTCAAGCCGGCGGGTGTACATACTTGTTTGGCCGTCCGGGGTCTTGGGCCATGCGTCGCGCGGCCGGTCCCAGTACAACTCGATGCCATTCTCATCGGCGTCACGCAGATAAATCGCCTCGCTGACCCCGTGATCGGAGGCGCCGTCAATCTTCCACGCGCCTTCCAGGAGGCGCTTGACGGCGACAGCGAGGTCGCGCCGGGTTGGGTATAGGATTGCGACGTGATACAGTCCAGTTGACCCGCGCGGCGGGGGCGATCCGCCCGCGCTCTCCCAGGTATTCAGCCCGATGTGATGGTGATAGCCGCCGGCCGAGACGAACGCCACGCTCGCGTTGTCGGTCATAACCACCTCAAAGCCCAGCAGCCTGACATAAAAGTCCAGCGCTCGCGGGATATTCGCAACCTTGAGGTGAGTGTGGCCAATGGACGTCCCGGCCGGAATTGTGTAGGTGTCTTGCATTCTTTCACTCCCCGCGTCAGGCGAGCCGTTCCGCCCACGCGGCCAGCGCCTCAACCAGGCCCCGGACCTGATCGCGGGCGCCAGTATCCATCAGATTCCCCTCGCCATCGAACTTCTCGGCTGCCTTTTCAACGATCACCTCGGGGCGGCTCAGCATCAGCATCCCCATCCCGTGACCGATCTGTCGCAATTGCAGTTGGGCCCGCACACCCCCAAAGCGCCCGCCCGCGCTCATAATGCCGACCGGCTTGCCGACAAAGGGCTGCTCGCGCGACGGGCGCGAAGCCCAGTCCAGCGCGTTCTTGAGCACACCCGGGACGCTGTAGTTGTACTCGGGCGTGACGATGAGGACCGCGTCGGCGGCCGCGATGGCGGCCTTGAACAGGCGGACGCGCTCGGGGGGGTCCCGCTCGAAATCCTGGTTGAACAGCGGGATACCGGCGAGATCGAAGATCTCAAAGGTTGCGCCGTCGGGGGTCATGGCCAGGGCTGCCCGCAAGAGGCCGCGATTGAAGGACGCTTTGCGTAGACTGCCTGCAAAGCCAAGGAGGCGAATGGGTGTCATTGTTTTCAGGGGTTCGCGGACTTTGTTCGGGCCCCAAGTCTGCCACATCGGGCAGATACCGAATAGACCCTAAGGTTCTTGAAGAACCTTAGGGTCTCATCTTTCACTCGGGGCGTTTGCTCGCGCTCACGCCTGCTTGACGATTTCGGCGTCGATGGTCAGCGCAACTTCTTCACCGACCAGCACGCCACCCGTCTCCAGCGCCACGTTCCACACCAGGCCCCAATCCTTGCGGTTGAGCTTGCCCTTGGCCTCAAAGCCGGCGTTGGTGGTGCCCCAGGGCGCCTTCGCCATGCCGTGGAATTCGACATCGAGGACGACTTCCTTTGTGACATCCTTGATGGTCAGGTCGCCGATAAGCTTGGCCTTCTGACCCTTCACCTGCTCAACCCGCTTGCTCGTGAACGTCATATTCGGGAACTTTCCGGCGTCAAAAAAGTCCGGGCTGACCAGATGGCCATCCCGCTTCGGATCGCGCGAGTCGACACTGGCGGTCTTGATTTCAACGGCGACGTGAGTGGCCTCGGGCTTCGCCTCATCGAACTCGACCGTGCCGCTGAAGTCCTTGAACTCGCCGCGAACGGTCGTAAGCATCATGTGCCGGGCGCTGAACTGAACGCGCGTGTGGGAGGGGTCAATCATCCAAGCCATTTTTTTAACTATCCTTTGTGTTTACGCGGCGACTGGACTGAACCGTCCCCGCATCCTCATGAAACTCTAAGTGGACAATTGTCCGCTTCGTGCTAATATAGTAACGGACACTTGTCCACTTGTCAAGCGGTTTTGTTGAGTAAACTATGAGAGTTTTGGCGGACCCAAGCGACCTGCTCCTCCCGATGATTAAAGACGCCGACAATCCGGCCGACCGGGCGGAGCGCTGCGACGCCGCAGCCAATCGGGCCCGCATCCTGGCTGTGGCCGAGAAGCTGATCGCCGACCGGGGCGCGGCCGCGGTGACGATGGCCGACATCGCCCGGGCCGCCGGGGTTGGCCAGGGCACGCTTTACCGCCGTTACGCCAGCAAGAGCGATCTGTGCCTGGCCCTGATGGACCGCCAATTCCGGGAGTTCCAGGACATGGTCATGCGCCAACTCGGGTGGATGACCGGGTCAGGCGCGCCGCGCCTGGCTCAGCTCGAGTGGGCGCTGGAAAGCCTGATCGGCTTTGCCGAAAAGCATCTGCCCCTCTTGTCCGAGGCGCAGCGCGGCGCCATGGATGTGCCGAATTCCGGTCCGCACGCGCCTCCCATGATGTGGCAGTATCTGACTGTGCGCGGGCTGCTGCAGGCCGCCGCGGATGCCGGCGAAGTGCCCCGCGCAGTGGACGTGCCGATGATCGCGGACATGCTGCTCGCTCCGCTGCACCCCGAGAATTTCAGCTTCTATCGGCGCGCTCGCGGCTATAGCCTCGAGCGCATTTACGGCGGGCTCAAGCAGATCATCGACGCGTTGCCGCGCTAATGCGCATCCGCGCGACCTTCGCCGGCGGGCCGCCGCCTGCGCGACGGCAGCAATGGCGGCATGCGGAATTCAGGCATTCGATCCGACGACCATATGCCCCCGGGCGGGGCAATCGTCAGGCTGCACAACCGAAGCAGCACCTCATCGTAGTTGACCCGCCAGCCGGCGAAGTCCAGCCAGGCATTCTCCAGATCCTCCCGGATGGGGAGATTCTGCGCGCGCAGTTTCTCCACGGCTTCGAGATACTCATCCTTCGAGATGCTGATCGGATCGCCGCGCTGGGGATTCTTGCGATAGGGGATCTGAAAAAAGTCCGAAATGCGCCGAAGGGCCATGAATCCGGCCCGGAGACAGAGCACTGCGTGCGGATCCGCGTTCTCGAGTTCGATGGTCGAGGCCACCAGGGCCGCGGTGTCGAGGACCGCGCCCGCGGCCAGCACCCACGATCGTTCAGGCTGCGGTGAACGGAAAAAGTTCAACACCGGCAGCGTGGTGTGGCTCTCCTCGATATCGGTGAACCAGAGTTCCCACTGCGGCCATAGCTCGCTGAGCTGCGCGGTTCCGCGGATCCGCCGGAAGCGGGCCAGCATCTCAAGAGCGCTCGGCGGCGTCCCCGCCCGGACCTCAAGCAGGGTCACGCCGGTTTCGCGACGTTGAAAGGCGGCGTAGATGGTGGGCAAATACGAGATCAGCAGGGCGATCATGAGCGGACCGATGGCCGCTTCGGAGAAAGCCAGAAGCGACGTGGCCGGGTCGGGCGGAACCGCGAATCCAAGGGTGAACAGCGACGAGCCACTCTCGCGCAGGGCCTCATAGTACGGAGACACCCCGAGGGCGCTGAACATGAGGCTGTAGCCGAACATGATGGTCAGCATCCACGGGATCATGCAGGCCAGAAGCGCCACAGGCCCGTACATCGCCATCACCCTGTCGAGCCGCGCATACGGCGCGCTCAGCGGCGCAATGAGCGAGAAAATCCGACGGACCAGCAGAAACGTCCACCGCACCAGCACGTCCTGGGCAGCCCGCGGTAGCACCAGCGTCCGCACAATCGACGTGAGCGAGTAAAGCGTCATCAGCGCGCCAACCACGAAAAGAGCGACCCGGGCGGTCAGGCTGAAGATGTCCAGGATGTGTATCTCGGTTCAAATACCGTAGCCCGTGGTCACGCCCCGCAGCCCGAAGGCGGCCGTGAGCAGCGCCAGGGCCGCATAGATCAGCAGCGCGCCCCGGTCGTCGCGCCCGTGGGTGAATGCGAATGTCGCCGGCACGGCGATGATGACCAGCGCGCCATACAGGTAGTGGACAAACCGCACCTGGGTTCCCAGGCCGAGACCGATCAGGACCAGGCCAAGCGCGAGCTGGATGAGCCCAACAATTGGGCTGAGGGCGAGCGCGCCCCAGTAGTTGCCATCAATCTGCTGCCCGCCGCGCAAGAAACGGATCAGCCCCCACAGTCCTAGAAACGTGTTGAACAGGATCACCGCCGTGGCGATGCTAATGTGAATTTGAAGTACATTCACTTCACTTTCCGCCTCGTCCCTTCGGGCGCAAAACAGCGCCTTTGGCGGAATTGAATTGAACTATCTTGCTCCAATCAAGAGCGCCATCTGAATAGAATTCATTCATTACAACAATCATGAACTGATCTATCAGCTTCTCATAATTCTTCTGGAATTCATCATTTCGAGTCCGAGCATCGTGGCCGATGGGCTCAACTATGGCCTGATACATATCTGGGTCACCAGAAAGGAATTCCCAAAAACGCTGGCCACATAGTTTCTGATATTTGCCTTTTTCTGGCTTGTCGTCGCGGCCGTAGCAGCAGCCGTTTATGGCAACCACTTCAATCCCATGAGGGTTGTTGGTTTTGTACACCTTGATCGCTTTGGTGAAGTCCAACTCCATTTTCTTGATCTGTGAGCTGTTTCCCCAATTGGGCCCAGATTTTATGGTGATGATGTAGTGTTTTGACCCGCGATTGAACTCCAAGTCAATTCCTTCAGTAGTCGATTTCCTCCCGCCACTTTCGCGTTCCGAAATGAATACTGCCAATTGCTCCAGCACGGCCCCAAATAGGGTCTCTTCCTGAGACGAGAGGTATGCATCAAGAAGGTACTTAACCAAGTCGCGCGCGCTTTGGATTCCCTTAGCCTTGTACAGATACGGATTTTTCCTTTTTAGGATGTCCTGAACGCTTACGATTTCGAGGCTCGCGAGTTTTGTGTTGTGGAACTCGCGAATAATTGACTGCACGAAGCTTACTAGTTCCGTTCGCGTTTGTATTTTCATCGGCATGATTTCCATCCAATAGCGTAACCCGCAAAGTGCTCAATTCGGTTTTTGCCTGCAAGAAATGCTCGCGATGAATCTCGATGCCAATTGCTTCTCTCGCAAGTCGGCTTGCCACCCTCAAAGTCGTTCCGGATCCCATAAATGGATCGAGCACAATCGCTCCCGGTTGGGAAAACAGCTTGATGAACCACTCTGGGAGTGCCTCTGGAAAAACGGCGCTATGGTTCTTGTTTGACGTCTCTGTTGCAAGATGCAACACGTTGGTCGGGTATGCCATTTCCCGATCCAACCAGTTTGAGATATTCTTGCCAAATCCACTTCCAACTTTCGAAGGATCTCGTGTCTTATCGGTCTCGCTTAGGTTCTTCAGACGCGTCTTTGCCCAGTCCCCCATTGGCACCATCACTGCTTCCTGATTCATAAAGAACTTCCGGTCCTTATTGAACTGGAGCAAACGCTCCCATGAATCCCGGAAGCGATTCGGCCATTTCCCTGGATAGCAATTGCGCTTATGCCACATGAATTCTTCAGTCCAAAGCCAACCTTGGCGCCGCATTGCAAGAATGAGTTCAAGTACGTACGTGTGCCGTTCTCCCTCAACGACCTTCTCCTTGATGTTTAGGATGAAGGTTCCAGTTGGCTTCAATACCCGCAGCAATTGCTCGGAGATGGGGAGGAACCACTCAACATATTTGTCGGGATGGATTCCGCCATAGGTATGAGCACGACTATCGGCATAGGGTGGCGACGTCACCACGAGGTCAACAGAATCTGCTGGAAAGTCCTTTAGCACTGCAGCGCAGTCACCTTCGAACAACTGAATTGGGCGCATATGAACTAGATTATCACAGCACGATCAGGGGCTGCTCCTGGGCAACCGTCCCGGTCAAGTCGTACTCCATCGCGCCAGTGATCTTGACCGGGACCATCTCCCCGGCCGGGACGGTGCCATCGATGATGACCAGCCCATCGACCTCGGGCGCGTCGCGGTAGGTGCGCCCCACGCTCAGCCCGTCATTGTTGCCCTCGATCAGGGTCAGCAGGGTCTTGCCGACATATTCCTGATTCCGAGTCAGCGAGATCTGCTGCTGAACCTTCATCAGCGCATCCCGGCGGGCAAGCTTGACGTCCTCCGCCACCTGATCGGGCATCGCGCCGCTGGGCGAATCCGCCTCGAACGAGTAGGTGAACACCCCCACCCGGTCAAAGCGCATGTCCTGGACGAACTTGACCAGCCCATCGAATTCGGTGTCGGTCTCGCCCGGAAATCCCACGATAAACGTTGTGCGGACGGCCAGGTCGGGCATGGCCGAGCGCATCTTGGCCACCGTGCGGTAGACCCAGTCGATGTTGCTCGGGCGGCGCATGCGGCGCAACACGCCCGGATCGCCGTGCTGGAGCGGGATGTCCAGATACTTGACCACTTTCGGATTGGCGGCCATCACTTCGATCAACCTGTCCGTCACCGCGCCCGGATAGGCGTACATCAGGCGCAGCCAGTCCAAGCCGGGCGCCTCGCGGGTGATGTCGGTGATGAGGGCGGCCAGGCCTTCTTTGATCCCGATGTCGCTCCCGTAGTCGGTCAAGTCCTGGGCGATCAGAATGAGTTCGCGCACGCCGCCGGCGGCCAGCACGCGGGCCTCGTTCAGAATAAGCTCGGGCTTGCGGCTGCGCATCGTGCCCTTGATGGTCGGGATGGTGCAGAACGCGCACGGACGGCGGCAACCGTCCGCGATCTTGAGATAGGCGCTGACGCCCTGGACTGCGACCCGCTGGGCGCCATGCTCATCTTCGCCGACGGTCAAGGCGTCGGTCGGGAGGTGATACATGGGTTCGGGCCGGGACCGCCCGCGGACCCGCTCGATGAAGTCGACGATGTCCATCCAGCGCCGGGTGCCGATGACGCCATCCAACCCCGGCACTTCCTGGCTCAACTTCGGACCCCAGAGCTGCGACAGGCAGCCCGCCGCGATCAGCATCTGATTCTTCTTCTTTTTGTCAGCCAGTTCGCGCAGGGAACGGATCGACTCGTCGCGGGCGGGCCCGATAAAGCCGCAGGTGTTGACCAGCAGAATGTCGGCCCGCTCCGGGCGGTCCAGGCCGCGATAGCCGCTGCCATTGAGCAGCGCAGCCATGCTGTCGCTGTCCACGGTGTTCTTGGAGCACCCCAGCGAGAGCAGGTAGTAGGTTTTCTTGGGCATGGTGGCAGGCTTGTATTTGCGCCGCCGGGCGGCGCGATTCGCGGCGGGCTCGGCGCGGGCTATTCGTCCTTGACGGTCCCGGCCGTATCGTAGGTCTTGCGCACGACGGTGTTTCGCGCGCCCAACGGTCCAAGACGTTCACCCTGGATGATGGCGTCAAATGCGCCGGCGTTGCCGGTCTCGATGGTCACAGTCCGGGCCGCCTTCCAGGCCAGGGCCGGCCCGATCGGGGCGATGCCCTCGAATACGGTTGCCCCATCGACCGTCACCCGCACCCAGGCGCGCTCGCGCGCGTCGAGGGTGAACTGCAGGCCGCCGGGGCGGGGAGTAAAGCGCAGCACGGCGGTCGGGATCGCGGTAGCCGCAATTGGCGCCGCGGCGGTCGGCGAGGCTGGCGTCGAAATGAAGATCGGCGTGGATTCAAAGACCGGCGTGGGCCGCGCCGCGGCTGCAGCAGCGGTCGGGACTCCGGCGGCCAGCAACCGGGAAACCGCCGGCACGCCCACGAAAGCGATCAAAGCCAGGCCAATCGCGACGACGACGCCGGCGACAATCATTCCAAGCGCGCGGGAGGGCAGCGCCGCCGCGCGCACGCCGCGCCGCGGCTGCGCCTGGGGCGGCCTGATGCTGGTGATCACCGGTGTTCGCTTCAGGTTGAACGAGCTGCGCATATCCTCGCGGGACGTGTGGCCATTCATGCGTTCGGGCGCAGCACCCGGCTCTGGCTCGGGATCGGCCTCAAGCTCATCCAGCGAGCGATACACCCGCTCACCGGGGGACAGAACGGCGCCGCCGATGGGCGGGCCATCCGCAAGCGCATCCAACTCGGCCGCTTCCGGCGCGGGGAGGGCCGCCTTCCAACGGGGTGGTTGCGCACTCAGCGCCTGCGCGTCCTGGCGGGCCTGTTGAAGACGGCGGGACTGGGGTCGCTCGCGGGTGGGCGGCGGCGGGATGTACTCATCGCGCATGACGAGCGCGATATTGCCCGTCTCAACCTCGAAATCCATCACGCACTGGTCGGCATCCATGCCGAGATAGCGGGCGTAGATCCGCACAAATCCGCGCGAGGGAGGGCCGTCAGGCAACTGAGCCCAGTCGCCGGTTTCGATGGCTTCCAGATACCGGCGCCGAATGCGGGTGTCCTTCTCGACATCGGCAAGCGCCGCCCCGCGCGTCTCTCGCGCGTCTCGCATGCGCTGAGCCAGGGAGGCGGTCTTCAACGGGTCCAAATCCGACATCCGCGGAGGATTATAGATGGAGGAGCCCCACGAAACGCCCATAACACGAAAAACAAGCGGGTGAGCGGACCCAGCCGAGGCGCATGCGCCCCGAGCCGGTCCCGCCCACCCGCCTTACCCAGTCGTGTGATCGGAGCTTGATGGATCAGGCTTCCGGCGTCGCGGGAGCTTCGGCCGGCGCAGCCGCTGCTTCAACCGGAGCTTCGGCGACTGGCGCAACTGCTTGCTTGACACCTTCGGCCTGCACAATGACCGTCACCGTTGGCGCGACGTCGGCGGCCAGCCGGACCGGCACGACATAGGTGCCTACATCCCGGATGGGCTCGCGCAGCGCGACCTTGCGCTTGTCGAATTCCTTGCCCAGCAGCTTGGACAACTCGGCGGCAATGCTGGCCGACGTGATCGAGCCATAGAGCTTGCCCTTTTCGCCGGCGCGGACCGTGAAGTGGACCGTGTGGCCGCCAATGACCTGGGCGGTCGCATCGATGTCGGATTGCATCGTCGCGCGCTGCTTGACGGCGCGTGACTTGACCGCCTCAGACTGCTTGAGGGCGGCCATGGTGGCCAGAACCGCCATGGCGCGCGGCAGCAAAAAGTTGCGGCCGTAGCCATCGGCCACGGTCTTGACCTCGCCGGCGTGGCCGAGTTTGTAAACATCCTGAGTCAGAAGCACTTTCATGTCGCACCTGTGTGACACAACAAGACGCGCCCGGTTCCGAGCGCGCCGGTGAACTAGATTGATTGGGGCGTAGATTATAGCCCACTTTCTTTACAGCAAGCCGTCGGCAAACAGCGCCTGATAGTAGCCGGCGTCAAGACCCGTCACGATCTCGGCCACCCGCGGCGAGGTCGCCCACCAGTCGTTCAGGGCATCCCGCTGTTTT
>JBKJQK010000519.1:0-8973 GCA_046594095.1 Anaerolineae bacterium
GCGAGGAGCCCGCGCCGTCACCCTATGAAGTGGTGATCAAGACCGCCCCCTCGCAATGGATTGCCTGGCGCCGAGCCGTCATCCCGACGTTGGACGATATGGCGACCCTGCGCTGCAACTTATATACCGAGATTGCCGAGACCTTTGCCGCGCAGCGCCCGCCGCAAGTCGATCACCGTCAGGCGGGCGCGCTCCACGGCGGCGATGCGGTCCGGATCGAGGGAGGCCGCGAGGGTCTTGTCCGCGTCCGCCAGGAGTTGAAGCAGGTTCTGGGCCTGCATGTCGATGCGTTCGATCGAAGCGTGAATCATGGCGCGAATTCCCTCCCGGACTCAGCCGAACTTGTAAGCGACGCCAAAGCCGCCCCGTGGCAGCTTCCAGCCGATATTGGTGAACGGGCCGCCGGTCACCATCACGCCGTCGGCATACAAGCGCGGCATCCGGTCGTAGCCAAATTCAGGAATCAGGTGCGCCCCATACTCGAGCGACTCGCCACCCTGCAACCGCGGGCGGATCGCCGGGTGCGCCTTGAAGCGGGCCAGCACCTCGTGCGGGCGCAGCCGGTGCTCGACGAACATCTCGAGCAGCATCCCCATCCCGATGCTGATGCTGGTCTTGTTGGTGTATAGAAACGCGGTCCCGGGCAGCCCCATCGTGGCGTCGCCAAACAGGTCGATGGCCGCGCCTTCCTTGAGCCGGTCAACCCAAAGCGCTGCTCGATCGTCGCCTGGGGCAGCCCGATCACTTCCTTGACCGACAGCGCCACCAGCCGCGGCGGCAGGTCGCCCTGAGCCATGCCCAGCTTCTGGGTGAGCAGGTTGTTGACCCCCTCGCTCAGAATCGTCACCGGGGCGTAGGCGTCGCCGTCCGGCCGGTCGGTCCGCACACCAATGACCCGCTCCCGAGTGTCGCGGATCACGTCGATGACCGTCGTCTTGGGGATAACCAGCGCGCCGGCAGCTTCGGCCTGCCGGCCAAACCACTCGTCAAAGCGGGCCCGCAGACCGGTGTAGGCCAGGGCTGGCTCGACCTTGTACTTCTCGCTCCGGTGGGTCATCCGCACTACCCCATCCGGCGACATCAGCCAGTAGCCCTGTTCGGTCACCGGCCGCTCGAAGGGCGGGTTCTTGGTCTCGAAGCCGGGCAGGATCTCCTTGATGGCGCTGGTGTACAGCACGCCCCCGAACAGATTCTTGCTTCCGGTGAATCGCCCGCGCTCGAACAGGGCCACTTTCAGACCGGCCCCGGCCATCACGATGGCCGAGGCGATCCCCGAGGGCCCGCCGCCGACTACAATCGCGTCAAAACTGAGTTTGTCTGGCATGGCTTCCTCCCCGCCCCTAGGCTTTCACCGTTTGAATCTGGCGGGTCAGCTCCGGGATCACCGCATACAGATCGCCCACGATGCCGAAGTCGGCGATCGAGAAGATCGGCACCCCGGGATCGTTGTTGATCGCCAGGATGAAGTCCGATCCGAGCACGCCCACCCGGTGCTGGATGGCCCCGCTGATCCCGGCTGCGATATACAGCTTTGGGCGGATGGTTTTGCCCGTTTGGCCGACCTGGTGCGCGTAGCCGATCCAGCCCGCGTCGACGGCCGGCCGCGACGCGCCGACCACCCCGCCCAGCGCATTGGCCAAGGTCTGGAGCATTCCAAACCCGCTCTCGCCGCCCACCCCGCGCCCGCCAGCCACCACGATGTCGGCGTAGTCGATCGACGCCTCCGCTTCGGCAGGAATGAAGCGCGCCAGTTAGACCGTAATGTCCTCCTCGCGCATCCCAAGTGTCTCAACGACGATTTCACCCCGCCGCCCGGGTTCAGGCGCCGGCGTGGCGAGGACGCGCGGCCGAACCGTCGCCATCTGTGGCCGGGAGGTCCGGCATAGGATCGTGGCCATCAGGTTTCCCCCGAACGTGGGGCGACTAGCGGCCAGAATCTTCTTGTCTATGTCAATCGCCAACTCAGTGCAGTCGGCCGTCAGGCCGGTCCGCACCCGGGTGGCTACGGCGCTGGCAAGATCGCGGCCCATCGTCGTCGCGCCGACCAGGAAGATCTCGGGGGCGTGTTTCTTCACCGCCGTCGCGATCCCAAACGCGTACGGCGTGTTGCGGTAGTAGGCCAGGGCCGGATCGTCGATCAGGATGACCCGCTCAGCGCCATACCGAAATGCCTCGTCGGCCAGTGGCGCGACATCGTGGCCAAGCAGGATGCCCTCCACCCGACTCCCGGGCAACTCGGCCGCGAGCTTGCGGGCGGCACCCAGCAGCTCCCAGGAGACCGGGTGAGGCTGTCCATGCTCCTGTTCGATGAAAACCCAGATGGGCTTGCTGTTTTCAGTCATGGATTGCCTCCGGACGCGGGCCCTCGACGAGCACGCCGGCTGCGCGGGCGGCCGCCACGGCGGCGGCCACGGCCTCGCCAATCGTTTCGGGATTGGCGGACACCCTCGCCCCCGCCTTCTTGAGGGACGGGGTGTGGGCGGCCCCAACGATCGTCGGCGAACCCTTGATTCCGATTTGGGCCGGGTCAAAGGCCACCGGCGCGCTGGCCGACCATAACTCGGGCTGCCAGGTCACTGCCCGGATGATGTTGGGGAGTGGGGCGCGCTGGACATCGGCGATTTCCTTCTCGACCGTCAGCAGGACCGGCAACCGTACGTTCACGACCTCGACCCCGCGTTCCACCCGCCGATGGATTACGGCCGTGCGCGCGACCGGGTCGAAGCGTTCGACCCTGATCGGGCAACTCAACACGGGCAGTTCGAGCCGGGTGGCCACACCGGGGCCGACCTGGCCGGTGTCGCCATCGATCGCCTGCTTGCCAAATAGCAGCAGATCAACGCCAGCTCCTTGTCAAGGGCCTGAATAGCCGCCGCGAGGACATAAGACGTTGCCAATGTGTCGGCGGCCGCGAACTTGCGGTCGGAGATGAGAATCCCCCGGTCGGCGCCCTGCTCAATGCATTCGCGGAGCGCCTCGGCGGCCGCTGGCGGGCCCATGGTCAGCACAGTGACGCGCCCGCCATGCAGCTCTTTCAAACGGACGGCCAATTCGAGCGCATGGACTTCATACGGGTTCAGAATCGAGGGTACGCCTTCGCGGATCAGGGTGCCAGTCTCCGGGTTGATTCGGACATTCGAGGTGTCCGGCACCTGCTTAATCGCGACGACGATGTGAATCGCCATACACAAACTCCTGCGGCGCCAATTCGCGCGGCAACTTATGTATATACCCCGGGGCCGTCTCGCGCCCCGGATAGCTGGCGAGTTCTTGGCTACCCACTTGGCTGATATGGGCAGCCCGCCAGGCGCAGCGAGTGTCGATTGTTTACAGAGGCCACCCTGGCACGCTCAGCGAGTTTTGTGTTTTGGAATTCGGATCCGACCGGGCCACCCGAACCTCGAACCGCCGGCAAGCCTACAATTAAGACACCATGACGACCGACCACGAGTTCCATCCCGAAACCCTGATGATGTCCCACGGCTACAAGCCGGAGCTCTCGGAGGGGGCGGCAAAGAGTCCGATTTTCCAGACCTCGACCTTTGTGTTCAAGAACGCGGCCAGCGGAAACGCGTTTTTTGAGTTCTCGTCGGGCGTGCGCGAGCCCGGTCCGACCGAGGAAGCCGGCCTGATCTACACCCGGATGAACAACCCAAACGTTGAGATCCTCGAGGAGCGGCTCAAGCTCTGGGACGGCGCGGAGGCATGCGCGATTTTCAACAGCGGGATGGCCGCGATCTCGACCACCATCTTCAACCTCGTTCGCCCGGGCGATGTGATTCTGTATGGCTCCCCGCTCTACGGGGGGACGGACAAGCTCATGACCGTAACCCTGCGGGAGTTTGGCATCCACACGATCGCGTTCCGGCCCTGGGAGAGCATGCAGGAGATCGAAGCCCGGCTCAAGGCCTCCGGCCACGCCGAAAAGCTGGTCATGATCTACATTGAGTCGCCGGCCAACCCAACCAACGCCCTGACCGATATCACGGGCTGCCGTGTTCTGGCCGACAAATACGCCCGACCCGATCGTCCTGTCCGGGTTGTTGTCGACAACACGTTTCTCGGCCCGCTCTGGCAGCACCCCCTGAAATTCGGCGCGGATCTGGTCATCTACTCGGCGACCAAATACATCGCCGGCCACAGCGACCTGGTCGGCGGCGCCTGCCTGGGCTCAAAGGCACTGATTCGCAAACTCAAGTCGATGCGCAGCCTGATGGGCACCATCGCCGGGCCATGGACGAGCTGGTTGATGCTGCGCAGCCTGGAAACGCTAAAAATCCGGATGGAACAACAGGGCCGCAACGCCGAGCATGTCGCCGCGTTTCTAAACAAACACCCTAAAGTCACGGCCGTCTATTACCTCGGCAACCTCACCCGCAAGGATGGCGCCCAGTATCGAATCTTCAAGAAGCATTGCACCGGGTTCGGGGCGATGCTGTCGTTTGAGATCAAGGGCAAACGCGGGGACGCATTCAAGTTCCTGGATTCGCTGAAGTTGGTCAAACAGGCGGTCAGCCTGGGCAGCACCGAGAGCCTGATCTGCCACCCGGCCAGCACGACCCACATCACGGTTGCGCCCGCCGAGAAAATCGCGGTCGGCCTAAACGACCAGCTCGTTCGGCTGTCCGTGGGCGTGGAACACTACGACGACCTGATCTGGGATCTGAAGCAGGCGTTGGCGCAAGTGTAGGGCATTCGCGCCAGTCTACGCCGACGGGTAATGCAGATCGCGCGGGCCGACATACTCCGACTTCGGCCGCACCAGGGCGCCTTCCTTGTACTGCTCGATCACGTGCGCGCTCCAGCCCGCGATGCGCGCGCAGGCAAACATCGGGGTGAACAGGTCGATCGGAATGCCGACGTAATACATCATCGACGCGCTGTAGAAATCGACGTTCGGATAAATCTCGCGGTGGCGCAACACGGCCTGCTCGACCATCCGCGACATCGTGTAGTACTTCAGCGCGTTCACTTTGCGGCCCATCTCCTCGGCCAGCAAGTTGAGATTCCGGGCGCGCGGGTCGCCGTGCTTGTAGATACGATGGCCAAAGCCCATGATGATGCGCTTGGTCTCAAATGCGCGGTCCACCCAGGCGTCGACCTTGCTCTCCTCACCGATCTCGAGCAGCATCTTCATCGTCGCTTCGTTGGCGCCGCCATGCAGCGGTCCCTTGAGCGACGCCAGAGCGGCCGTCACCGCCGAGTGCAAATCAGCCTGGGAACTCGCCACCGTGCGCGCGGTGAACGTGCTGTTGTTCATGCTGTGGTCGATGAGCATGACCAGATAGGCGTTCATCGCCCTCGTGAAATCCGGGTCGGGGGTGTGCCCGTTGAGCATATACAGGATGTTGGCGGCGTGGCCCAGATTTGGATCGTGGGCAATCGGCTCCCGGCCGTCACGCAAACGCTGGAACGTCGCGCAGATCACCGGGAACTGGGCGATCAGGCGAATTGCCTTGCGCAACGTAGTCGGAATCGTAATGTCCTCGACACCCGGGTCGTAGTTGGCCAGCATCGAAACCGCGGTCCGCAACACCGTCATCGGCACAACATGCTCGGGCAGCCCGCGCAGAAATGTATAGATTGGCTCGGGGAGCGAGCGATTCGCAACCAGTTGGGCCGTGAAAGATGCCAGCTCCTGCGGGCCGGGCAAATGCCCATACAGAATCAGATGGGCGACCTCTTCAAAAGCCGCATTGCCATTGACCAATTCGTCAATCGAATAGCCGCGCAAAATCAGGTTGCTGTTGTCGCTATCCGGGTGACTAATCTCGGTCTGGGTGAAGACAACGTCGGCGAGTCCTTTAACAATGGCCATTTTTCGGTAACCTCGTGGTTGGGATCCGGTGGATCGTTACGCGATGCGGAGGCCGCGATCGCGACGATTGATATGTGAATTTTAGCGCATGGCTGTCAGCCTTTAGCCTTTAGCCTTTAGCTGTTAGCCATCTGTCAACAGCCAATGGCTAATGGCTAAAGGCTAGTGGCTAATGGCTCCTAGCTAACCCCGCGCTACCGTCTCCACGATCTGATCCGCGCCCAGTTCGCGCAAGTAGTGGACCTCGCCCGTGGTGAACTGAACCCGCACGTCTCGGACCCGTGTCGCACCGCCCAATCCGAAATGGGCTACCGGCTCCATCTGGCACAGGTAGCCGCTCCCGCCGTCGATCCAGCGAGTGCGTTGGCGGGAGCCGTTTGGGGTCTCAAATGTGACCGTCACCCTGGCCCCGATCGCCGGCGCTCCGGCCAGCGTCTTGGGCTGGATGCGCAGCCAGTGGTTGCCGTTTGGTTTGCCAAACAACAGCGCGTTTGGCTGGGGGACAGCCTCGCCATGGGCGATGAACAGATCGAGATACCCATCCCCATTGAGATCACCCACTGTTGCCCCTGTGCCCGCGCCCTCGGGGAACTCCGCCTCCGGGATGTGGCACTCCAGAAGCGTCCCACCCTCCTGGACCTTGAACATGCGGTTGGGCTGGCCGAGATTGTTCATGAAGATCTCGTCCAATCCGTCGTTGTCGAAATCGGCGACGATGACGGTCCGGATGCGGCTCGCCTCGGCAAAGTCAGCGCTGGCGGCGTCCGAAAACCGCTTCGACCGGGAATCCCATAGCATGAGCCGGTGCGGCCCTTCCCAGTTGCCATACACCAGGCCCGCCCGGCCATCTCCCCTGGCGTCAATGAGGGCAACCCCCCGCCCATGCATCTCCGGGTCGGCCAGGCCCAGATCGCCGGCGGCGTCGGAAAACTTGCCGCCCGTGTTCCGATAGAAGGTGTTCGCGTCGTTCTCATTGACGCAGAAGATGTCCATCGCGCCGGTACCCAGGATGTCCTGGCACACCAAGCCCCGCCCGCCCGTCACCCGATTGAGACCATAGTGGGGCGCGCGATCGGGCCAGTTCCCGCTTTCATCATTGAAATACAACCGGTTCGGCGCGCCGTAATTGCAGACATATGCGCTCAGCCGGCCGTCCGCCAGCACGTCGAGCCAGGCCACGCTCCGTCCCGCGGCAACGTTCCGCTGAGGGTGGCGGGCCATGGCATCCTCAAAGCGCAACCCGCCCTGGTTGATCAGCAGACGGTCCGGATCGGAAACGGGCCCCGCAAACGCGGACGTGTTCAGGAGGTAGAAGTCCACCCGACCATCGCCGTTGGCGTCCGCGGCGGCCACCCCGATTGCGCTGGCCCCGGCATCGGCCAGCTCGGGCGGAGCAACGTCGATAAACGCTCCGCCATCGCCCTTGTATAACCGGTTGGGACCCGCCACGGTCCCCGAAAAAACCTCGGGCCGGCCGTCGCCGTCGGCATCGATCATGACGCATCCATAGCTGCGGGCCGGCAGATTCGGCTTCAGGAGATGCGAGCGATCGCTGAAGCGCACCCAGGGATGATGACCGTTCAACGCCATGCTGAGGGCCGGATTATCGCCCACGACCGGCCGCGGTCGGACCTATACCCGCTTCAGCGACACAATCATCGGGGTCAGATCAAACATCAGGAACCCGATCGGGATTCCGATCACACTCATGCACAACGCATAAGCCGCGGAGAGCCACAGCGCGCTCGCCCACCAGCCGACCAGCAGGAAGTACGGCACCCGCAGGAGCAGACTGATTTCCGGCGCGTCACGCACCGCGCCATCCGCCCGCACTTCGACAACCCTGCGCCCGCGAAGGGCCATCACCTGAGGCACGGAATTCAGCATCGCGGCTCCGATCGGCAGGCCAAGGATGGTCACCATCAGCACCCAGGCCACGATGACCCAGGCGCCTCCCAGCCACCATCCGATCAGCAGAAAGTACACGATCTGGATCAAACAACCCGGGTTGTTGGTCTGAGTCAGGGCCACATTGCGGTTATTGCCATTTGAAGTCGTCATCGTCAGTCTCCTAAATTTGAGGGTCCGAGGGATCGTCAGTTGCGGGCGGAGCCTGGGCGGCGGCTCCTTCGGGCAAAATTCCCACAGCCAGCGCAGCAGGATAGTCCTGCGTGCCGAACCGGGTCAGCGCCACCGCGCCAACCCCGGCCGCGGTTGCGCCAAACGTAACCAGCCCGCCCAGCACCGGGATGACGCCAAAGACCGCGAGACCAAGGGCCCCCGCTGCAGTCTGACCCAGGGGCGTCCAACCGGTCCGATTCACGGCCTGCATGATTCGCTCACCCACAAACCGCGAAGCGGCCGACCAGCCCAGGATCACAGCCACAAGCAGGGTCAGCATGCCAATCGCGCTGGCCGGAATCATGCAAATCGTGATCGCCAGGACAACCGCGATCACGGGCACGGCAATGAGGGTGAGCACCCCGAGGCCGCCCGCGGGCAATGGGTTGGCCCGCATCACCCGTTCGATTTGACCGACCTGTCGGGGCAGAAGCGCCAACGCGCCCATGGCGGCCAGAACGGCCAGACCGATGTTGACCAGTCCGCCGAAGAAGTCGCGGACCGCCCGGACGTACCAATCGAACGGAGAGAAGGAATTGTTCGTTACGGGCGGAAGTCGCGGGGCGTTCGGAACGGGCGGGAGCGGCACCTGCGTGCTCCGGCCGCTCACATAGCCGCCATCGTTTTCGAGACGTCCGCCGATGAGCGTCTGGTTGCCTTCGATCCGCCCCGATTTGCGCACCCGCACGTTTCCACCGGCCAGCACGAGGTCGCCCCGTACCGTTCCGGCAATGTCGGAGTTGCCGCCAAACACGTTGAGCTTGCCCTCGACCAGGCTGCCCTCCTCCAGGGTGACGTTGCCGCCATAGACCGACAGATCTCCGGCGATCGTCTCGTTGCTGCGCAGGGTGAAGTTGTCGCCGAAGACCGACTGGGTGCGGAGGGTCCGCCGCTCCAATGGGGCAGGCGGCTCAGGGGTCTGGCCCAGCGCCGGCGACGCGGCGCATAACGCATGCGACAATCCTGCAACGAGGGTCGCTGCCCACCGGGCAACCAGTTTATTTCGCATTTTGATTTTACTGTGTACTGTTGCA
>JBKJQK010000046.1:0-12157 GCA_046594095.1 Anaerolineae bacterium
CGCGGCCGCGCCGCGGGTTCCGGTGAACTTCTATCTGGACGTGGGGACACTCGAGACGGCCCGCATGCGCGACGGTGGAATTACCCAGCTCGACGCAAACCGGCATTTCCGGGACACCCTGCTGGCCAGGGGCTACCGCGTCCATCATCGCGAATATCATGGGGGGCATGACTACAGCAGCCTTGAGGCCCCGTTGCGGGAGGCGCTTGCCCTGATTGCCGGCCGCGGCTGAGCGGACGGCCCTGTTTCTCCACATGACGATCTTTTTGGATCCCGGCCCGCTGATCGATGACGAACTCGAACTCAGCCTGGTCGAGCGCCATCCGGGCGACCCCCGGCGCGACCTGTCGCCCTCGTATTTCTTCTTCATGAAGCGGACAGGCACATCCACAATCATAGGTGGGATCAGCCTGCGGCTCGGAACCTCCGAGGACATCCTCAAGTATTACGGTCACGTCGGTTACGGTGTCGACGAGGCCTACCGCGGACATCACTACGCCGCCCGCAGCTGCAGGCTGATCTTCCCGCTCGCCCAAAGCCATGATCTTGATCCCGTCTGGATCACCTGCAATCCGGACAACATGGCCTCCCGAAGGGCATGCGAGCTGGCCGGCGGCAGGCTGGTTGAGATCATTGAAATCCCGGCCCGGATCAGGGACTTGCGCCAGCGCGGCGAGCGCCAGAAATGCCGCTACCGGTTCGATCTGGCCTGGCGGGTCAATCCGCCGCGCTGAGATCGAGCGTATGAATCCATTTTGCGGGGATGGCCCTGAGATGCTCGTCTCGATGCGTCAGAATGGCTGACCTTGATCGGGCCGCCGCGGCAATGAGGGCATCTACAAGGGGAAGGCGCTTCGGCGTGGCGCGACCGATGGCGAGCGCGTCAAGGGCAATGGTGGAATCGATCGCGACAATCTCTCCGAAGAGGAGCTGATAGTTCGTGAGGGACGAGAGAATTGCCTCATCATCTGCGCCAAGGTCCCGCAGTCGCCGGCCAAACTCGGTGAGGGTGATGCTCGTGATGATAATCTCGGCATCCGCGCGTTCGAATAGCGCCTGGACTGCTTCCCATCCCGGTTCTTTGCGGAAATGCGCAAGCAGCGCGGACGTGTCGAAAAGATAGCGCTTCAAGTCAGCCCTCGGCCGCGCGCTCGGCGATCAGTTCGGCCACGCCATCGCGCCTGGGCGAGAAGCGTTTCCCCGAGCCAAGCAGGCGACGCGCAAGATCGGCCCGGTCGGGGATGACGCGAACCAGAATCTCGTCCTTCCCCTCAACAACCTCCCAGTCCAGCCGGTAGCCCGGTTTGATTCCAAGCCGGCGCCAGACTTCCGCCGGTATCGTTACCATGTTCTTCTGGGTGACAGTCGTAATCATGGGATGCATTATATGCCATGGAAATCGGCTTCTCCATGGGAAACCCGATCCGATTCCTTCGGTCGGCCTATCGCCCATCCGGCTTGACAAGGCCCAGGCCATGCGCGACGGCTGCAATCCGGGAGCCCACGTTGGCGGCCAGGCCGCTGTAATGGGTGAGTAACTCGGCCCCATCCAGAGCAAGCAGAAAGTCACGGGGGGTGGTGTAATCGCGAACGAGCCGAACCCGGCTGATCCCAACTTCGGGCAGGGTGTGCGCGTCGCTGGCGCAGATCATGGGCAGGTTGAGCGCAGCCGCGGCCGTCCGGGCATCGTCGTTCCGGCGCGCATCGCGGGTGCGCGCGTTGAAGACTTCGACGAAGTCAAGCTGGTGAGCGTGGCGGCGCAGATTGTCGCCGCCGATGCCGCTCCGGCGCGGATCACATGGATGGGAGGGCCCGCAGATGCCGCCCTGGGCGTGAACACGGTCGATGGCCTCGCTCAGCGACAGGTTGTCCGGGATGAGCTCAGTGATGAAATAGCACAGCAGCTCGCCGGCGCGGGTCATGGCCTCTTCGCCCACGATGATGAGGTCAGGCGCCAGCGCCCGGGCCTGAAGCGCGCCCTCGATCTGGCTGTGATCGGTGATGGCCAGGCGCGAAATGCCGATTTCCCGGCAGCGCGCGATCAGATCGGGCACCCGGGTCAGGCTGTCGCCCGAGAAGCGCGTGTGGCAGTGCAGCTCAAGATCCAGCATGGTGGAGTAGCGCCCTAGCGCTCCTGTGGGGGCGGGCTGAGGACTTCGCGGAACTGCGATCCGGCGACGGTCGGGCCGACGATGCCCTTCTCCTCCATCTCTTCGATCAGCCGCGCCGCCCGGGTGTAGCCAATTCGAAGCCGGCGCTGCAGCAGCGAGATTGATGCCTTGCCCTGCAACTGCACGGTCTGAACGGCATCCTCAAACAGCTTGTCGGCATTGCCCCCCTTGCCGGTTTCGTTCATCGCCGCCGTCAGCGCGCGGGCCTCATCCCAGGAGAGCGGGTTGCCTGGAGACGGCGGAGGACTGAAGGAATCCACGCCGTCAAATGTGACCGACACCGGTGACCCAGGCGCTTCCAGCGTGGGAGTGACCGGATCATGATCGATCGCGCCGCCCTGAGCGCGCCAGTGCCGGACGATCTTGTTGATTTCCTTGTCGCTGACGAAGCAGCCCTGGGTGCGCATTGGCTGGGCCGACTCGGGTGTCATAAACAGCATGTCGCCCCGCCCGAGCAGTTTTTCGGCGCCAGGCTGGTCGATGATGACCCGCGAATCCACCGCCGTCGCCACGGTGAACGCAATCCGGGCCGGGAAGTTGGCTTTGATCAGCCCGGTCACCACATCGACGCTCGGGCGCTGGGTGGCGATGATCAGATGGATCCCCGTCGCGCGGGCCATCTGGGCCAGCCGGCAGACCATCTTTTCGGTCTCATCAGGGGCCAGCATCATCAGGTCGGCCAACTCGTCGATGACGACGACGATATAGGGCAGCTTCTTCAATTCGGGGTCGGACGCCACTACCGCGGGCGGGACTGCGGCCGCGGCCGCCGCGGCTCGTTGCAGAGCCTCGGCCGCTTTTGTGTTGAAGTCGACGATGTTTCGGCAACCGTGCTTGGCGAAGGTCCGGTATCGGTTATCCATCTCATGGGTCACCCACTTGAGGACGCCGATGACCTTTTCCACATCCACGACTACGGGTGAGATCAGATGCGGGATGCCGTTGTAACCGGTCAATTCAACCCGTTTGGGGTCGACCATCAGGAAGCGCAGATCCTCCGGCGCGTTGTTCATCAGCAGCGCCGCGATGATGCCATTGACGCACACGCTCTTGCCCGAGCCGGTTGTGCCCGCAATTAACAGATGGGGCATGGTCGTCAGATCGGCCACCACCGGGTGGCCGCTCACGTCGGCGCCGAGGGCCAGGCGCATGCGCGTCTTGCGCAGCAAATGCTCAAACTCCTCGCTCTCCATCGTGTCGCGCAGACTGACCAGAGATGTCTCGCCGTTGGGGACTTCGATCCCGACAATGGCCCGTCCGGGAACCGGCGCTTCGATCCGGATTCGCGGCGCGGACAGGGCCAGCGCCAGGTCGTCGGCCAGCGAGGCGATTCGGCTGACCTTTACTTTTTGCTGCTTGCCGCTCTTCATCTCAGTGAAGCCAGGCTCCACCCCGAACTGGGTAATGGTGGGCCCCCGGTTGACCTCGGTGACCCGCCCGGGCACGCCAAAGGAGCGCAGGGTATCTTCGATGACGGCGGCCTTCTTGCGAATGTCCGACTCCTGGAGCGTGGCGTCTTTTCCGGGTTCGAGCAGCTCGGCGATGGACGGCAATTGCCAGATGCGCTGGCTATCGTAGCGCGAGGAGAGGGGCGGGGGTGCCGGGTCGCGCGCGAGCGCGGCGGCGGTCTGAGCCGGAACGCGCGGGGCTGGCATTCGCGAGGCGCCGATCACCCGGGCAGGCGGCAGATCGGGGTCCTCATCCCGCGCGGCCGGGCGGACACTCGGCAAGCCGTTGATGCGCGGCGGGGCTACGGGCACCTTGAGACGCGCCCCGCGCCCGGCATCTTCCGGTTTGGCCGCCGCCCGCCGGCGCGACTTCATGCCGTTGATGACGAGGTCCGGATTTGGCTCGGATTGGGTTCCGCTTGAAAGCCCGCGCCCCTTGTCCGGGTCCCAACGGGGCGTGATGGTTTGGGTGTTACGGGCGCCGGGGATGGCCCAGACCCGGGCCCGGGTATTGCGCTGAACCCAGTCCACCAGTTGGGCGATGGTCGTTCCGGTGGCCATCATCAGGGCCATGGCAACCAGAGCCAGGACCGCGACGACGGCGCCGTAGATACCGATGGCCTCGATGAAGATCCGCAGGACTGACCAACCCAGGCCACCGCCCCCGCCGAGCAAGACGGTGGCCAGCTTCTCGCCATCGGGCTGAACCGTCGCCATCCCAATCAGATGCAATAGCATCAAGAGCGCGGAAAATGCGGCCACGACGCCCGTCAGCCGACCCACCCCGATTTGAGGCAAGCTGCCAAAATGGTGCTGGACGAGATACCAACCAAAGGCGCCCAGGACGAGGGGGGCCGCATAGGCCATCCAGCCAAAAGCGCCCCGCAGAAACAGAAACCAAGCGGCCGTGACGGTGCCCTGGCCGCCGGGCGACAGAGCGCTGAGGAGGGTGATTGCGGCCACCCCGATCAGGACGGCCCCCAGGACATCGAGCCACTGGTCGGGTGTGAGCGAGATCAACGGCTCGCGGGGCGCCTGTTTGGCGCCCGATTTGCCCTTCCGGGCGCTGCCGTTCCGCGCAGCGGGTTTCTTCGCTTCGAACTTCATTTGAACGTCTGTTCTATTGTAATCCAGCCTGACCGAGATTCAAACACCGCCCTCGCGGACCGACACCTGATGGCGGAGAGTGGCCCGGCATGGTTCACACCGCCACTTTTGCCGCTCGCCAACCGGTTTACTAAATACCGGCATAATAGGGGGGTTCGTTGCGCCGACAACGGAACACCAGGCTGGAGATCCGGCCCACGGAGCAAGCGCAGACTATGACCGCCATCACGCCCGGCCCTCTGGGTGAAGACACGCCGCCAAGCGATACGCCCGCTGTGGGACACGTTGTCCCGATCCGGAGTGGACTTCGCGGTCCCGCGCCGGCCGGCCGGGTGACCATCAAGGACATCGCGCGCGAGGCGGGCGTTTCCAAGACGGCTGTCTCATTTGCGTTCAACATGCCCGGACGCCTGTCGGCCCACACGACCCAGAGGATTCTAGATGTCGCCCGGGAACTCGGCTACATGCCGAACCCGATCGCGCGCAGCCTGAACACCCGCCGCACGCATGCCCTGGGCCTGCTGGTGCCGCAGGACATCAGCGACACCCTGGCGAACCCATTTTTTCCAGCCATGATGCGGGGCGTCGGACAGGTGTGCAAGACCGAGGGGTTGTCGCTGATGATGATCCCGCCGCGGCGCGGCTCGCTTGTGGACGCCACTTATACGGCGCTGATTGACGGTTGCATCGTCACCGGGCTGGATCCCGATGATGACGCCGTGCGAGCCCTTCACCAGCGGGATATCCCATTTGTGATGATTGACACCGACGCGCCGGCTGGCGTGCCGTGCGTCAATATCGATGACGCTGAAGGCGCGCGTCTGGCGATCAGCCATCTTCTGGGGCTGGGTCACCGGGACATTGCCATCGTCGCCTTTGAGTCGTTTCACGGCACGCCAGACAAGTACACCGGCACGCTCAAACACCGGTTTGACGGTATCCGCGCGGCGCTGGGCGAGCGCGGTCTGTCGCTGCTCAACCAACGGATCTACACGTTCGAGGTCCCCTCGTCGGCCGCGGGTGGCGCCCTGGCATTTGACCGGATCATGAAGCTTGAGCCCAAGCCGACTGCCGTATTTGCGCTGGGTGACGCGATCGCATACGGGCTGATCGAAGCCGCGTTCGCGCGCGGAATCAAGGTGCCTGAGGCTCTGTCGGTGGTCGGTTTTGACGGCATCGATGCGCTTTCGCGGGCGGCGCCCGGACTGACCACAATCCGGCAGCCCGCCTTTGAAAAGGGCCGTATTGCGGCCGAGATGTTGATGAGCGCCCTGCGCGGCGAATCGCCGGAGAATCCACGGGCAATCCTGCCGATTGAACTCCTGGTGCGCGGTTCGACCGCACCGCCGCCGGCAGCCTGAGACACGCCATGACCACGGCGACAGCGACCCTGTCCGGTCTGCGCGACGCGGTGTCCAGGTCTTTTGGGCTGGATGATCTGGATCTGCTGTGCGCCGACATGGATGTCAATCCGGACTCGGTGCCCCGCCGGGATACCCTTGAGGCGCGCGCTCAGGCGTTGATTGAATACGCCTTGCGCGCCGGACTCCTGGCCCGATTGCTTGCGGCATGCGCGTCCCGCGTCCCGCACAGCCCGATCGCATGGACATTCTTCTCAGGCGTATCCTTGCCGGCCGCAGTCGATCCAGGATTGGCGACGTCGATCACCCAGGGTGTCAATGCGCTCGCTGTGCTGGCCCAGAATCCAGCCGCGCGGGACACCATCGGCGCCTACCGGGCCGACTTCGAGAACGCCCGTGCCCAGATCGCGCTGCTGGGCGCCTACAAGTCCCTGCATGAGCTGCTTCAGGAGCTTGAGGTGCGTTATCCGCCGATCGCCGCCGATTGCCGGCGCGCGGGCGCGGACCCAGGCGCCTGGAATACGCTCATCCAGTCCATCCCGGAAGTGGCCGACATCATCGATGAAGTGGCCGCCCAGGCCGCGGATGCGCGGCTGGGGTTTGCAGCCGCGCTCTGGCTCGCTCAACTGAATCAAGCCCGGGCTGCGCTGAGCGCGGCTGTGGAGGCGCAGGATGGCGCGAAACTCGATGGGGGCAGGGCGGACCTCAAGCGGGGCCTGGGGCGAGGCCCTTCGCAAGTCAACACGCGCATGGTGGCGGCGGTCGATGTGCTGCTCCAGAGCAACATGGCGGCGCGCATGCGAACGGTGCGCAACCAGCTCGCGGCGCTCAGAATTCCGGACGATGAGCTCTCCGGGTTGGGGCGCTCTCTCGAAGCCCTGGATGCGCTTCGCGAGCGGTTGACGGCGATCCGGGATGAGCACAATGGCTGGCAGGAGGCAGTGAACCAACTCGGGCGGATCGAGGATACCGTGGCGACCGACAGCACCGAGTTGCAGCAGACGTGGAGCGATGTGACGGCTCTGGTGGGCCAGCTCGCCGCCGCGCGAACCGAGGACTGGGCGGTGAAGCTGATCAAGCTTGGCCAGGATGTCCAAGCCGCTATCGACGCGGGCGACATGCCCGTTGCGCGGCGGGTGTTCTCCCAGTTTTGCAGCGCGTCATCGCGCCGGTTCCGACGGGTCGACGATGAGCTGGTCCGGATTTGCCACGCGCTGCAGGATGTGGGCGCCGCGATGGATGGCCTGTTGGCCGTCATGCGGGACGGGTAATGACGGGCAGCCTCCGGGCAGGCCGCGCGACATGGCCCTAAACGCCTACAATAAAGCAGGGTGAACAACGAGGCCAACGAACCCATCGCATTCACATCGCTGGCGGTGATGCGGGGGGACCATGCCCGCATGCTGGAGGCGCGCCGGGGCGCGTCCGAAAACGCCGCGGGTCTCGCCGCCGCGGGACGCTTCCTTCAGCGCGGCGCCGCGCTGGGGGCCTTCCTGGACGAAGAGACCGACCGGGTGGCCGCCCAGGCTCTGCTCGACTACTGGGCCAACGCGCTCGATCGATCCGGCGCCCCATATGAAGACGCCGCGTTATCGAATTTCGACTCGCGGTCGCTGATTGCAAGCGCCCAGGCCGCCTATGACTCATGGGCGCCCGGGGAACAGGCGATGGCCGGCCGGGTCATCCAGGCGCTATCCCGGAGCGCCCTGCCCGCGCCGCCCGAGGCGCCCCGTTACACATTTGCGACCGCGCCACGATCCGCGCTCGATGCGCCTGGCGATACGCCCGAGGACACCGCGACGCTGGACCGGGCCATCCAGAAGATGATCGACGCGGGCTGGCTGGCGATTCGGCCCGGCGCCGAGGGACAGCCCGCCGAGGTTGAAGTCGCCCAACCCGCCCTGGCCCGCCACTGGCCGCCCATGATGAACTGGCTGGCCGAAATCCGGGAGCGGCTGGACATGCGCAACCGTCTGGCCCTGGCCGCTCAGCAGTGGCTGGCCCTTGGCAAGAATCCGAGCGCCCTGCGGCGCGGGGCGTTGCTCGACATCGCGTTGAGTTTTAGCGATCTCGGGCCGCTCGAGAGCGAATACGTGCGCGAGAGCCTTGAGGCCGAGCGGGCCGATGCCGTGGCGCGCCAGGCCGCCCAGACCCGCGAGCTGGACAACACCCGCCAATTGGCCGAAGAGCTTCGCAAAGGGGCCGAGCTGGAATCCAGGCGCTTCATGGAAGTGCGCCGGCGTAATCGCGCGTTGGCCGGCGCCGCCGCGCTGCTCTTTCTCCTGCTCGTAGCAGCAATCCTGCTGGCCGTCAACGGCTACCAACAATCGCGGCTGGCCCTGGCCCGCCAGCTCGCGGTCGAGTCGATCACCTCGCCCAATATCGACCAGGCCCTGTTGCTGGCCGTTCAGGCGCAGCAGATTTCGGACGCGGCGGAAGAAGCGGACAGCGCGCTTTTCAGAGCCGTAAACGGTGTGTCGCCTGAGCTTAGCGCTATTCTGCACGGCCACGCCGGTGAAGTTTGGGCGGTGGCCTTTGATCCGCAGAACCGCGATCGTTTTGCGACCGGAGGCGAAGATCGAACCGTGATTCTGTGGGATGCAGAGAGCCGCAAACCGATGGCCGGGATCGCCCCGCTCAAGCACGAGCGCGCCTCCGTCTACGCGCTCAGCTTCTCGCCCGACGGCCGCCGCCTCGCGGTGGGCACGGGAGATGGCGCGTTGACCATGTGGGATGTGTCGGGTCCCGCGCCCGCCGCGCGGAGTGTGATCACCGCCCATGAAGGAGCCATCTTCTCAGTGGCGTTTGACCCAGCCGACGCCAACGTGTTGCTGACCGGCGGGCAGGATCGGGCCGTGCGCCTGTGGGATGTCCGCACAGACACGCCGGTTCTCGCTTTTGAAGCCATAAGCCACACCGGTTGGGTGTGGGGCGTGGCGTTCTCGCCCGATGGGACGCGGGCGGGTTCGGTCGGACAGGGTCCCTCCGGCAACGTGTTTTGGTGGGATGTATCGGCGGCGA
This sequence comes from Anaerolineae bacterium, assembly GCA_046594095.1. Classification (GTDB taxonomy): domain Bacteria; phylum Chloroflexota; class Anaerolineae; order J036; family Brachytrichaceae; genus Brachythrix. Next base: position 9,109 of record JBKJQK010000046.1, read on the forward strand.
GTCGCGCATTGACACCGCGCCCGGCTCCGGCGCAGCATCAGCAAACGGTCACCAGCATTGCGTTTGCGCCGGACGGGAAGAGCGCTGCGACGGGCGATACCGAGGGTCGCATCGTTGTTTGGGGCCTGCCCGGTCTTGTCCCCACGGAACTGCAAACCCGGGACACGGATTTTGGTTTTGTATGGGGGCTCGCCTACAGCAGCAACAGTGGCTTGCTCGCGGCCGGCGGGGGACAAGGCTCAATTCGGGTGTGGCGCGCCAGCCCGCTGGATCGCATCGCGCTTTCGCGTGACCGACTGCTGGGCCATCGCGATGGCGTGCTCCGGATCGCCTTCAGCCCGAAATCTGGCGACCCGATTCTGGTGTCAGGCAGTTTCGAGAATCGCGCCCTGGTGTGGAATCTTGGAAAACCGGCTTTTGCCCGCACACTGGGGTCGGGTCTGGATCTCTCGGCCGGCGTCTTGAGCCCATCCGGCGGCGCTGTCACCGCCGACCGTAGCGGTTTGCAGGTTTGGGACGCGGAGGGCAAACCGGCCCTGCCGTTACCCGCGGCGCCCGCGGGTCTGAACGGAACGGTCAGCGCGCTTGGAATGGGAGGTTCGGGCGGCGCGCTGGGGGTGGGTTACGCGGACGGACAGATTGCCTTTGTTGGCGCGGCGGGCGTCTGGCGGGTGATGGCGGCCAGTGGCGAGCCAGTGACCGTTACTGCTCTGGCGGTTTCGCGCGATGGCGGACAGATTGCGATCGCCCGTTGCTCACGCTTCAGCGCTGAGGGGCGCTGCGAAGAGAGCCGTATCACGCGGCGAAACACGGCCACAGGCGCGACAGCCGGTCCGGACATTGTCACCATGGCCGGCTGGTTATGGAGCATGGCCTATTCCGCCGACGGGAAGACCCTGGCGGCCGGGGTTTGCGCCCGGACAAAGTTTGGCAGTTGTGCGCAGGGCGAAATTCGGGCCTGGTTGCTCCCGGGGGAGCCGCGCGAACTGCGGGCGACCTCGACCGAACACCGCCGGGAGATCACGAGCTTGTCTTTCAGCGGGGACGGGAAGTGGCTGGCCAGCGGCAGCGAAGACCGTTTGATCAGCCTGTGGCGAGTGCAAGGGCCGGGACTGTATCGCCCGTTCAGCGGCTCGATCACCCGCCACAACGCTGGGATTGCGAGCCTGGCATTTGACGCCTCCGGGACGCGGATGCTATCGCTGGCGCGCGATCGAACGGTGGCAGAGTGGGCGCTCGATTCCGCGCCACTTCAGCGGCGGGCGTGCGGTGTGGCAAACCGCCAACTCAATCGAGAGGAATGGGAGCGTCTTGTACCCGATCAGCCTTATGCGCCAGCCTGCCCGTGAGCGGCTAGCGCCGGCGCAGGGCAGCGACAAGGATGGCGCTCCCGCCGACAATCAGCGCGAGCGGCCACATAACCTGCCACACGTCCCCGGCAATCATCCCGAGGACGATCCCGAAGCTTACGAAACCGGTCGCCAGGGCCCCGAACGCGGGAACGAGCAGCCCGGGCCGGCGCAACCCCTCAACCGCATATTGGATGAGCCACGCCACGCCGGCGGCGATGGGGAAGGCCGGCCAGACAAAGGCGATGAAGCTCCAGTCCACCCGCCGCTCGGCCCAGGTCAGCGCGCTTATTTCGGCGCCGAGTGAAAACGCGAGGAATACGACGCCGGTGAACATCCCCATCAGCCCCAGCCACAACCGGCCGCCGTTGGGATCAAACCGGCGGTTGGCGATCCAGGTGATGATGCTCCACAGGCCCCCGGCGACAAATAGCAAGGGCCAAAACGCCAGGATGTTTGGCAGTGGCACGCCCATGTTCCTGGCGAGCAACCAGAAACCCAGGCCAATGATGAAGAGCCCGGGCAGCAGCCGGTCGAGCGTTTGGTAGCGGCGCGGCCGCGCGGGCGGCGGGTTGAGAGACGGAATTTGAGTCATGATCGTTGGGTGCCTGGCCGGCCGGTTTCTCGCCGGTGGACAACAGGATATAGGATATGCGTCTGTTACGGAACGGGTCCGTCTCATGTTGCGCATCCCGTCAACGCGCAGCCCGCCGCAAGCGGTCAGCGATGGCTTCGGCCAGGCCAGGCCCCGTCACCTGGCGGCACAGGATGACGTCTGCGCCGGCGTCGTCGAGCGCGCGCAAACCGGCGTAAAGCGAGCGGGCGATGTCCTCCAGCCGCTCACCGAGCAAGAACACTGGCGCCGCATCAGGGAAGGCGGCTCGCTCAGCGACCGTCAGAAGCAAGCCGGCGCGCTGGCCCGCCGCCCTGGCCTCGGCGAGCCCATCCCGGATCGCCCCAAAATCGGGCAGCACCCGCAACCGGGCGCGGGGGGCGTAGTGCTTGTCGAGAAGCCCGGGTGAATGAAACGGCCCGTCAGCCCGCAGATCGGGCGGCAGAAGCGGGCCGATGCAGTCCTCGATCTCCTGCCGGGAGGCTCCGCCTGGCCGAAGGATGCGCGGGCCATCGCCGGTCAGATCGAGGACGGTCGATTCAACACCGATCAAGGTGGGCCCGCCATCGAGGATAAGGTCGATTCGGCCGTCGAGGTCGTCCAGAACATGCCGGGCCGTCGTTGGGCTGACATGACCGAACAGATTGGCGCTTGGGGCGGCGATAGGAACCCCGGCCCGGGCGAGCAGCGCAAGCGCGATGGGGTGGTTCGGCATGCGCACCCCGACCGTGTCGCCCCCCGACGTGACGCTGGCGGGGATACGCGCGCCGCGGGGCAGAACCAGGCTGAGCGGACCCGGCCAGAACCGGCGAACGAGCGCTGCGGCCTGCGGGCTGAGGCGCGAATCCAGCGCGCCGACCAGACCGTCATCCCGCAACGCCCGCAATGCTGCGTCCGGTCCCGACGATGCCAACTCGGGCGCGCGGACGTGGACGATCACCGGATCATTCAGGGCCCGGCGTTTTGCTTCAAATATTCTGGCGACGGCGACGCCGTCGAGGGCGTTCGCGCCAAGCCCGTACACGGTTTCGGTGGGGAACGCGACCAACCCGCCTTCTCGCAGGATGGCGGCTGCGAGATCGAGCGC